>JAHEKA010000218.1 GCA_024638585.1 Rhodospirillales bacterium | reverse complement strand
CCAGGCCGTCACCTCGTCGAGGAACCGCAGCTTGTGGGCGAATTTGTCGTTGGCCGCGGGGTCGGGAACGTCGCCGCCCGCCGGCACGTAGAAATTATGCAACTCGATCCCGCCGCGAAAGCTAACGATGGCGTGGCGGGCATCGGTCTTGTCGCACCAGTCGCGCACCTCGCAGTTGGCGAAGGGCCGCTTGGAGAGGATCGCGACGCCGTTATAGCCCTTCATCCCCGCCATATGGATGTGGCGCCAGCCCATCGCCTTGAGGTCGTCGTAGGGGAAGACAGCGTCCACCGCCTTGGTTTCCTGCAGGCACAGGATATCGGGCTGGGCAACCTCAGTCAGACGCTGGACCAGGCCGATCCGGAGGCGGACCGAGTTGATGTTCCATGTGGCGATCTTCAGGGGCATGGGCAGGATCGTTCAGCCGGACGGTCGTAAATGCACCGGGTGAGCAATAATTCCTCCCGGTTTTCGTTCACATCGTCGGGCACCGAGGCCGTGGCCCGAAAAGACAGCCGCGCGGCTCGGGGCGCCTCGAATTGTCTGCGGTCGAAACCGAAATATCCGGGGACGGGCGACATCACGACTTCAGGCACCGATCAATGGGGTCGGCGGTGACTGGATAGTATTCTCCCATAAGTCCCGGACGCCGCCGCTTTAGGCTGCGGGTGGGTCCGCGTGAATCCCCAGTTCTCGACCGATCGCCTCGATCGGCCAGTCTTCGCGCTGGCGGTACAAAGTCATAGCCTTATACCACAGAATATCCCCGCCATCGCCCGCGTATCGCCAGATCGGATTGCGGTTGACCAGAACGTGGGTATCGGTGCCCAACGCTGCAGAGCAATGGGCGGCGGTACAGGTAACGCTGACGACGGCATCGAGCTCCGACAACAGCGCGGCGGTGTCGTCATAGTCGTCCGACCTAAGGATGTCGTCCCAGTGGTGTATCCGGGCTCCGGTTGCTGCGCTGACCTCGGCGCAGTCCGTGCCGGCCTCGGGCAGGTGGTTGAGGGAGATCCAGTGGATCTCCTTGGCGAGGATAGGTGCGAAAGTTGCGAGGTCGACCGAGCGCGCGAATTCGCTGCGCTTGCCGACGCCACCCTGCCACATGACGCCGATCTTGCGCCCCGCACCGAGCGCGTCAAGGCTCGTCCGCATCGCGGCGCGGCGGCCGGGATCGGCGGTCAGGTAGGGGACGCCCGGGAAGTCGGCCGCCTGTGTCCTCAGCACCTTGGCCAAGGATGCAAGATAGAATCGCCGGTCGACATCGAAATCCGCGTAACGGTGCTGTTCCTCCGAGCGGTAGGCGATCACCTGGCAGCCAGGGAAGGATCGCTCCATCAGCCCCACGAGACGGGGCTCGACGGCGAAGGTCACGTGGTCCGCGGCCTCAATGATCTCCGGCATCATCGAGGCATACATGATCTCATCGCCGAGACCCTGTTCGCCCCGGATCAAGAGCTTCTTGCCGGAGATGTCTTCGCTTGCGTTGCCCACCGGCATGTCGAATCCCAGGATATCCTGCATCCGGGCCAGGTTTTCGGTGGCTTCGAAGCGGGCCTGGTAGAGATTCCAACCTTCTTTGAACTCGTGGCGGGCGAGCAGTTCGTGGGAGAGATCGTTGGCAGCCCTGGCCATAGCTGGCTCCGCCGCGAGCGCCCTTCGGTAGCTCCGAATCGCGCCCTCGTGATCCCCGGCCTCGGTCAGCGCGAGGCCAATATTGTAATGGGCCTCTGCATCCTTGGGATCGATTGCCAAGGCCGCGCGGTATTGCGCGAGGGCCTCGTCGTGCCGCCGGAGCTTCTGATAGGCCTTGCCGAGGTTGTTGATTACCAGGGTGGAGTTGGGCAGGAGTGCTAAGGCGCTCTGGTAATGGGCGAGGGCCTCGTCGTGGCGATCGAGCGCCGCCAGTGAAGTCCCCAGATTATTCAAGGCCTCTGCGAAATCCGGATGAATGGCCAAGGCCGCCCGATAGCCGGCGATGGCATCCTCGTGGCGTTCCATGGCCTTGAGCGTGTTAGCGCGGATGTAATGGACGTCGATGGGCCGGGCCCCCCGGGCGGACGCGACGTCCAGTGCGTCGAGCGCCTCATCACTCGCCCCCATCTCCGCCAGGGTGTTGGCAAGGGCGAGGTGGGCCTCGGGCCATTCGGGCATCAGTTGCACCGCCCGTTCGAAGGAATCGCGCGCCTCCGCCAGGCGGCGGCAATCTGCCAGGGCGTTGCCGTGGGCATAGGCCGCTCCGCAGTGATCGGGATCGGCCTCCTGGGCGGCTTGGAATGTTTTCAGCGCCTGGTCCCTGCGGCCCAGCGTCATCAGCACGTTACCACGTGCGACCAGCGCATCTGCGTGCTGGGGGCGCAGTTTCAGGGCCCGGTCGAGCGCGCGGTTGGCCTCTGCGGGTTTGCCCTCCTGCAACAAAGCCATGGCGCAGAAGTAATGCGCATCGAAATTCCCGGGATCGCGCTTGACGAGCGACTTATAGGCGGCTACCGCCTGCTTCAGCTTGCCCTGGCGATGGAGCGCAAGAGCGTGGTCCAACGGCCGGCCGGGGGGAGGAGTGTTCATTTCTAAATCATATCTCGATTTATTCTTGTGCGCACGTTGCCCGCGGGCACGCAGGAATTACGCAGCTCGATCCCACCGCGAAAGCTGGCGATGGCGTGGCGGGCATCGGTCTTGTCGCACCAGTCGCGCACCCCGCAGCCGACGAAGGGCCGCTAGGAAAGGATCGGGACGCCGTTGTAGCCCTTCATTCCCGCCATACGGATGTGGGGCCAGGCCATCGCTTTGAGGTCGTCGTCGGGGAAGACGGCATCCACCCCTTTGGTTTCGTGCGGGCACACTTGGAACCGGCGGCCTGCCAGTGCGAACTGAGAGCATCCGTCCACAGCCGCGCCGCTGCCCCGGTAGTGCCAGATCAAGATAGATATCCGCGGCCTTTCAGCCGTCCGCCCCGGTGCGGGATTCACCCTACCCCCTTTGGGTTCTCATCCGCCAAAGACCCGCTCCGCAATCCCATCAAACGGCCACTCATCCCGCCGGCGATAAAGTCGCATGGCGCCATACCACGGGATCGCCGCGCCGGATTGCCCGTAACGCCATTCGGCGCGTTCGGGCACCAGCACGTGGGTGTCCGCGCCCAGGGCGGCGGCGCAATGGGCTGCCGTGCAGGTCACGCTGATGACCACGTCCAGGGCCGCGATCAGCGCGGCGGTGTCGTCGAAGTCGTCGCTCTGGGTAATCTCCGGCCAGTGGTGCACGCGGTGGCCGGTGTCCTCGTAAAGGGTCTCGGTTTCCTCGGCCGGGGCGTCCAGGTGGCTGAGCGAAACCCACTGGGCGGGGTGAGCGAACAGGGGCGCGAAATCGCGCAGCGCCAGCGACCGGCGGAGTTCCCGTTCGGTTCCGACGCCGCCCCGCCACATGATGCCGATCTTCCTGTCCGGGCCGAGTGCCCCAAGCCGCTCGCCCGTAGCCGCCACGCGGTCCGGGTCGGGCACCAGGTAGGGAGTGCCCGGAAAATCGCCCGCCATGCGACGGAACAGCTGCGCCAACGATCCGATGAAGACCCGCCGGTCGGGCGGCACCCTGTCCATGACCGTTTTATCGGTGCCGTGGGGATGAACTTTTGCGCCCGGGAAAGATCGGCGGAACAGGCCGACGAGCCGCGGATCAACCACCAGGGTCAGATCCGGCACCTTGGCCATGACGTCCGGAATGAGGGAGGCGAACATGATCTCATCGCCCAACCCTTGTTCGCCGATGACCATGAGTGGGCCGCCGGCAATGGCTTCGGGCCCCGATAGGGTGCCGGGATCGAGGGTGGCTGCGATCGCGCCGAACCGGTTGATATGGCCCGAGCCCTTCAGCCGGCCCTCGTAAAAACGCCAGCCGTCGGCGAAATTCCCCTGGCCCAGCAGTTCAAGGCCGAGATTGAGGGCGCATGTCGAGTCATCGGGATCGAGGGCCAGTGCCTTGCGGTAACACGAAATGCCCTCTTCGACTTCGCCGTTCTCCACCAGGGCGCGGGCCAGGTTGTACCAGGCCTCCTCCAGTTCCGGATCGGCGGCGACCGCCTGGCGATAGCTCGCCATGGCCTCATCGGCGTGGCCCAGGGCCATCTGCGACCTGCCCAGGTTGTAGTGTCCCCGCGCATAACCCGGCGTTTTATCCAAGGTTTCACGGAACGCTTCCACCGCCTCTTTGTGGCGGTCCAGTGCAGCGAGGGACGTGCCGATATTGTTGCCGGCTTCGGCAAAGTCGGGTTTCAGACTCAGGGTGGCGCGGTAGGCGTCGATGGCGTCGTCGTGCCGCCCCAGGCGCTTGAGCGCGTTGCCCCGGTTGTAATGGGCGATAAACAGGCGCGGTTCACGGTTGATGGCGTCATCGAAACAGCCGAGCGCCGCATCGAACTTGTCGTCCAACATCAGCGCGTTGCCGAGAGCGATGCGGGCCTCCACCCAGTCGGGGCGCAAACTGACCGCCTTTTCCAGGGCTTGCGCGGCTTCCCGCGCCTCGCCCATCGTCGCGAGCGCGTTGCCGAGGTTGAACAGCGCATCGGCGAAATCGCGGTCCAGCGCCAACGCCTTCCGGAAATGGGTGGCAGCGCGTTCGGCCCGGCCCTTGGCGGCGTAAATGTTGCCGGCCGCGTTGTGGGCCTCCTTGCTGTCCGGCGCGCGTTTCAGGGCCTTGGCGATGGACTTGAGAGCTCCGTCAAGGTCGCCTATCTGGGATTGGGCCATGGCGCAGTAGTAGAGCGCCTGAAAGTTTCCGGGATCCTGCTTCAGGACCGACCGATAGGCCGCCACCGCCTGTTTCAGCCTGCCGTCCCGATGCAAGCCGGCGGCATGCTGCAATCGTTGGTCTGTCGTGCTGAAGCTGTTCATCGTCAGGCCTGGAGCCTTTGGGCCCGGCGCGCGGTTTGGCAAGGCCGGTCGGTCGCAGGAAACCTAGCAGCAATCGGATTCGTTGGGAACGCGGTGATTGGGGCGGCCGATAAGCGGCACTCAAGGGGGCGCCCGGCCAGAGGGGGGTGGCCGGGCGCCGCTGGCCTTGTGAGCCAGGGGCGACCCTAGGGGGCAAGGTCGCCCTGGCGGGGCCGTATAGACCCCGCTTTAGCCTCTAAG
>JAHEKA010000217.1 GCA_024638585.1 Rhodospirillales bacterium | reverse complement strand
CCCGCGCCGGCCCCGGCACCGCCACCGGTGGCAAAGCCGAAGGCGCCGCCGCCTCAGCCCCGGGCCTTCATCGTCTTCTTCGATTGGGACCGGGCCGACATTCGCCCAGACTCCCAGCGCGTGATCGAGGCCGCGGCCTCCTACGCCAAGCAGCGCGGCCTGGCCCGCGTCAACCTGACCGGCCATGCCGACCGGTCCGGTCCGGCCCGCTACAATATGGGCCTGTCCTTGCGCCGAGCCCAGGCCGTCAGGGCGGCGTTCATCAAACTCGGCGTCTCACCCAGCAACATCGCCCTGGTGGGCAAGGGTGAATCCCAGCCCTTGGTCCCCACCGCCGACGGCGTGCGCGAACCGCGCAACCGCCGGGTCGAGATCATGTTCTAATCGCGCCAAAGTGGCGTTGAAAAAAAGAGAGACCCGCGCCTTTTGAGGAGCGGGTCTTTTTTAATGCTGCCCGGCACTGACGCCGCAGCGGCGGGCCGGAGGTGACTCCGGCGTTATTTGTTCTCGGCGGCCTGCAACAGGCGGCGTGCGGTGGCCTTGCTGCTGGCGCGCAGCACGGCGTTGAACTTTTGCCCCGCCACGGTGCAGAACCCTGAGCGCTCCATGGAGCGCACGGAGACGTCGTTGGCAAGCTGGGTGACGTACCTGTCGAGCCGGCGCTTGCTCTTGCGACCGTAATTGCGCTTGAAGATGGTCTTGAGAATGCGTCCATTGCGCTTGAGCGCCGGGCGGTAGCGGACGACGAATGCGTTGTACTTGTTGCGATACTCCTCACGCCCGCAGGACAGTGCGGCCACCATCAGCTCGGTCTGCAGATGGCGGAAGGCCATGGCCTCTTTTTCTTGTGGCGAAAGCGCGCCGATCCGCGCCGTCTGCACCGAGGCCTTGCCGTAGGTGACCTTGGTGTCGGCGGCCACCGCGGCGGTGCCGATGAACGGCACCAGGACGGCTGCAGCAATGGTTCCCCGTAACGACATTTGGTACCCCTTTCCATGACCGGCGGGCTTACGGCCCGCGTACCGGGCATGAATACCAACCGCGAAGTTAACGCGGCATTACTTGTTTGTCATGGAAAGATTTGGATTCGATTCGATTTTTATGAATTCGAACAAGGACTTTCGGCGTAGGGGGGAATATTTGGTGGGGTCGGCGCGGCATGGGGGCTAGGTGTTGCAGGTGGCGGCGTTTGTGACTAATCTCGCGCCGCCGGCGGCCGGGGCCGCCACCCACCTGACAGGCTGGATATGGTGAACGAAAAGATCGGCAAAGTGGTGCTTGCCTATTCGGGCGGGCTCGATACCTCGGTCATCCTGCGATGGCTGCAAGACACCTACGGCTGCGAGGTCGTGACTTTCACCGCCGATCTCGGCCAGGGGGAGGAGCTCGCGCCGGCGCGGGCGAAAGCGGAATCCATGGGCGTGAAGGAGATCTTCGTCGAAGATCTCCGCGAAACCTTCGTCGCCGATTACGTCTTTCCCATGTTCCGGGCCAATGCCCTTTACGAGGGAATCTATCTTCTCGGCACGTCCATCGCCCGGCCGCTGATCGCCAAGCGCCAGATCGAAATCGCCGAGGCGACCGGGGCCGATGCCGTCTCCCACGGCGCCACCGGCAAGGGCAACGACCAGGTGCGGTTCGAGCTCGGCTACTACGCGCTCAAGCCCGACATCCGCGTCATCGCGCCGTGGCGGGAATGGGACCTTACGTCGCGCAGCAAGCTGATTGAATACGCCGAACACCACCAGATTCCAGTCGCCATGGACAAACGCGGCGAGCCGCCATACTCCACCGACGCCAACCTTCTGCACATTTCCTATGAGGGCAAGGCATTGGAAGACCCCTGGGTCGAGCCCGATGAGGACATGTTTACCCGGTCCGTCGCGCCGGAGGCGGCGCCCGATGAGCCGACCATGGTGGAGATCGAATTCGTGGCGGGTGACCCGGTGGCGGTCGACGGCGAACAGCTCAGCCCGGCCAACCTGTTGACCCGGTTGAACGCACTCGGCGGGGCCAACGGCGTCGGGCGGACGGACATCGTCGAGAATCGCTTCGTCGGCATGAAGTCGCGCGGCGTTTACGAGACCCCGGGCGGCACGGTGCTGCTGGCGGCGCGGCGCGGCATCGAAAGCCTGACGCTCGATCGCGGGGCGGCGCATCTCAAGGACGAGCTGATGCCGCGTTATGCCGAGCTGGTCTATAACGGCTTCTGGTTCGCGCCGGAGCGGGAGATGATCCAGGCCGCCATCGATCAAAGCCAGAAGCACGTGTCGGGCACGGTGCGGGTCAAGCTTTTCAAAGGCTCGGCCACGGTCGTCGGCCGCAAGTCGGATGTCAGCCTCTATGACGAGGACCATGCCACCTTCGAACACGATACGGTCTACGACCAGCGCGATGCCGAAGGGTTCATCCGCTTGAACGCGCTCAGGCTGAAGCTGCTGAACAAACGCACCCAATAGCCGCGCGACCGGCCGGCGCGCGTCCCGCGTCCTACTGAATGGCGCGCTGTCCGCGTCCTACAGGGTGGCGCGCTGTCCGCGTCCTACAGGGTGGCGCGCTGTCCGCGTCCTACTAAGTGGCGCGCGTTCCGCGTCCTACTAAGTGGCGCGCGTTCCGCGCGACGAAACCGTCAGCCCGCGAGTTGGCCCAGGATCGGCACGTCGATGACGATCCGGTGGCCGAACAGCAGCACCACATAGAGCAGCAGCCCGGCCACCAGCCGCCCCCATCCGATCTCCGACAGCGTCACCCGGGTGCGCCCGTCGATCAGTGCCGCGAAGGGGACGAGAGAGGACAGCGAAGCGAACCGCTCCCATCCGGCGCCGCCCTCGGCGCGCTTGCGGGCCTCGATATGGAGCATGCCGACAAGGCATAGCAGCAAAATGCCGCCGAAGAAGATGACCGAGGCCTGGTCCCCGTTTGCGACGAGATGCAGGGCGGCCCAGATCGCGACGGCCCACAGCAATGGGTGGCGGGTCACCTTCTGGATGCCCCTGGGCTCGCGGCCTGCGGCCATCAGCTTGTCCATGCCGACGGCGCTCGGGTTGGCGGTCGATACCCCCGCGGTCAGAAGAACGGCCGCCAGCGGCATGATCAGCACCGATGCCCAGCGCGCCCAATGGGGATCGCCCCACAGGTCCTCGAACGGCGCCTTGGTATAGGCGATGTTCATCCAGATGAAGGTGGCCATGGAATAGATCGCGTAGACCGCGAGAAAGCCGTTGCGACTGAGGATGCCGATCAGGCCGGCGCGGATGGGCCTGGCGGACAGGAAGAAATGTCCCAGCACGAAAGCCAGGGTGGCGGAGATCAAGGGCGTGAAGTTGGCGCTCATGGCATTTGTTCCGGTTCTTATGGCCCAAGCGGGGCGGCTACACCTCCGGTGCCGGCAGGCCGGCCTGGGCGGCGGTGGCGATCAGGGTGTTGCGCAACAGACAGGCGATGGTCATGGGGCCGACGCCCCCCGGCACCGGGGTGATGTGGCCGGCGACGGCGGCCGCTTCATCGAAATCAACATCGCCCGCCAAGCGGGTCTTGCCGGCCTCGGCCTCGATGCGGTTGATGCCGACATCGATCACCGCGGCGCCAGGCTTGATCCAATCCCCCTTGATCATCCGCGCCCGGCCCACCGCGGCGACCAGGATATCGGCGCGCCGGGTCTCACCGGGGAGATCCCGGGTGCGGGAATGGGCCACCGTCACAGTGCAGTTTTCTGCCAGCAACAGGTGGGCCAAGGGCTTGCCGACGATGTTGGAACGCCCGACGATCACCGCGTGCCGGCCGGTGAGGTCGCCCACCGCATCTTTCAGCAGCATGACGCAGCCTTGGGGGGTGCAGGGGATGAGGCCGTCGGTCCGCCCCACGGCCAGGCGTCCCACATTGGTCAGATGGAACCCGTCCACGTCCTTGGCCGGGTCGAGCGCGTCGATCACCGCATCGGCGTCGATCTGCTCGGGCAGCGGCAGCTGAACCAGGATGCCGTTGACGGCCGGATCGGCGTTGAGGCGCGCGATCAGGTCCAAAAGTGCCGCCGGTTCGGTTTCCGCGGCCAGCTTGTGGGTGAAGGAGGCCATGCCCGCGGCCTCGGTGGCCCGGCCCTTGTTGCGCACGTAGATCTCGCTGGCGGGGTCCTCGCCGAGAAGGACCACGGCGAGGCCCGGCGTCAGGCCGTGGTCGGCCTTCATCCGCGCGGCCGCTGCGCCGATGCGGTCGCGCAACGTTTCGGCAAAACCCTTGCCGTCGATGAGGGAGGCGGTGGCGGGGTCGGTCACGATGCGGGAGTCCCTTGACGTATTCTCTCAAGTATAGCCTCAGGCGCGCCGACCGCCAGGACGGTCTTGGCCCGGGCTCGGCCGCCGCCGGTGATCGACAGGCTGGTTCTCGGCAACCTCCAGGATTTCGCCAGCAGGGCGATCACCGCTTCATTGGCCCGGCCTCCTTCCGGCACGGCGGTGACCGACAGTTTGAGCCGCTTTGTCCCGTCGGCATCCGCCACCACGCCGCCGATGGCGTTGCGCCCGGCCTTCGGCGTGACCCTGACCGGCACCAACACGCCCAAGGGATCCCTTGAGATGCGGGTGGACGGCGTGAACGGCGCTCTCTCCGTCATCGCTGGGCGGCTCAGTGCCAGAAATATTCCCTGAGAAGGCTGCGGAGGAACCAGATGCCGAGAAGCAGGATGATCGGGGAGATGTCGATCCCGCCGAGCAGCGGCACCACCCTGCGGATCGGGCGCAACACCGGTTCGGTCAAGCGGTAGAGGACGTCACTGATGACGTAGACCGCGCGGTTGCGCGTGTTGATGACATCGAAGGCCACCAGCCAGCTGATGATGATCCAGATAATGAGGATCCAGACATACAGTTCCAGGATGATGTCGATGAGGCCGAGGAAAGACTGCATGGGATTTTCATCTCTGGTTAACGGTTGGTGTCCCGGCGAAACCTAGCGGCGTTGAGAGTCCCGCGCAAGGCCGGGAATGGCGAGCCTCGCGCACTTGACAGGATGGCACGCGCCCCCACATTATCCGCCTTCCCGAGACCCGGGCCGGTGGGGCCGTAGCTCAGTTGGGAGAGCGCGACGTTCGCAATGTCGAGGTCAGGGGTTCGATTCCCCTCGGCTCCACCATTCAC
>JAHEKA010000216.1 GCA_024638585.1 Rhodospirillales bacterium | reverse complement strand
CCTTCGTCTCGCCCTTCATCGGCCGGCTCGACGATATCGGCCTGCGCGGCATGGACCTGATCGAGGACATCTGCACGATCTACCGCGCCCAGCCCGCCTTCAAGACCGAAGTGCTGGTCGCCTCGGTGCGGTCGGTCGGCCACGTGATCGAAGCGGCCAAGGCCGGCGCCCCGGTCGCGACCTTGCCACCTGGAGTGTTGCGCGCCCTTTATAACCATCCGCTGACCGACAAGGGGCTCGCCGCCTTCCTCGCGGATTGGGAGAAAACCGGCCAGTCCATCCTCGGTGACGACGTGGCCAAGCCGGCGGCCGCCGAATGACCGGCGCCCGCAAGAAACGGAGCGCTGCTCAGCCATCGCGAAAGAAGGCCTCAGCCCGGCCTCCTCAAGCGGCGGAGATCAGCGCTTTTCTTGCGGCCCACCCTGAATATTTGCGCCAACACCCGGAAGTCTTCGACCATCTCGCACCCGAACGCCGCGAACTCGGCACCGGCGTGGTCGACATGCAGGGATTCCTGATCGAAAAGCTGCGGGCCGACAACGCGCGGCTGCAGGTGCTGCATGACGATCTGCTGGCGGCGGGCCGGGCCAACCTGACCAGCCAAAGCCGCATCCACGGCGCGGTGCTCAGCCTGCTCGAGGCGCGCTCCTTCCGGGAGCTGATGGAGGTCACCACCACCGATCTCGCCATCAAGCTGGACGTCGACGTCATCGTGCTGGGCGTGGAGAACGAGAACGGCATCGCCGAACGCTCTGTCTCCGGGGTTCGCCTTCTCCAACCGGGCAGCGTCGACAAACTGATGGGCACCGGCCAGGACGTGGTGCTGAACGCCGACATCACCGGCAACCAGACCCTTTACGGATCCGCCACAGGGCTGGTCGCATCGGAAGCGCTGCTGCGCCTCCACGCCAGCCCCGAGGCCCCCACCGGGATCCTCGCCATGGGGGCACGCCAGCCCCGCCGCTTCGATCCCGACCACGGCACGGAACTCTTGGGCTTCCTCGCCCAGGTGTTGGAGCTTTCCATCCGCACATGGCTGGGCCTGCCCCGATCCTAGGCCTTGGCGGCCGCCTTCCGCTGGACCCGGCGCTGGAAGCCGCGATCGGCGAATGGGGGGCGTGGCTCGCCCATGAACGCAGGCTTTCGGACCATACCCTTGCGGCCTATGGCCGCGACCTCTGCGATTTCCTGGAATTTTCGACCCGGCATGTTGGCGGACCGCTGACGCTGGAGACCTTGGCGGCCTTGAGGGCCGCGGATTTTCGGGCCTGGCTCGGGGCCCGGGCGGGCCGTGGGCTGGCGCGGAGCTCGACCGCCCGGGCGCTTTCCACCCTGCGCGGCTTTTACCGCTGGCTGGAGAAGCGCGAATTGGTCCATAACCCGGCGCTCGCCAGCCTGCGCACGCCGAAGGTCCCGCAATCGGTGCCCAAGGCGCTCAGCCAGTCGGAAGCGCTCGGCGCCATCGACGCCGCCCGTGACACCGCCAAGGCGCCCTGGGTGGCGAAACGCGACGTGGCCTTGCTCACCCTGCTCTACGGGGCGGGCCTGCGCATCGGCGAGGCGCTCGGCCTCGACCGGCGCGATGCCCCCGCCGGCACCGCCTTCCGGGTCACCGGCAAGGGCGGCAAGGAGCGGCTGGTGCCGCTGCTGCCCATCGTCGTCGATGCCATCGCCGATTACCTGGATGCCTGCCCCCACCAGCTTGCGCCGGACGATCCGCTGTTCGTGGGCGTGCGCGGCAGGCGGCTGCAGGCGGGCCAAGTCCAGGCCATGGTGCGGGACTTGAGACGCCGGCTCGGTCTGCCCGACACCGCGACACCGCACGCGCTTCGCCATTCCTTCGCTACCCATTTGCTGGCGGGCGGCGGCGATCTCAGATCGATTCAGGAACTGCTGGGCCATGCCTCGCTGTCGACCACCCAGCGCTACACGGCGGTCGACACCGCGCATCTGGCCGAGGTCTACCGCGCCGCCCACCCAAGGGCACGGGGCGGCGGTTAAGGATTACGGCCGCGCGCCTCGGCTCAGTTCTTTTTTTTTCGATTTTTCAGGAAATTGTTGAACTTGCCCTGGCCGAAACGGGCGGCGCGTTCCTCGGCGGCCTCGAAGGCGGCGGCGTATTTGGGATAGCGTTTCTTGAGCCGCATCTTGAGCAAGCGGAATCGCGGCTGGGCCTTGGCCAGCAGGATCAGGCCGACCAGCAGGAACAGGATGCCTTGGAGGAAGGGCAGGAACAGGCCGAGGACGCCGAGGACCAAAAACACCCAGCCCCCCACCATGAAGAGCTTGCGCTTCCAAGCGAGTGTCATGGCGCGCGGGGCCGCCCGGTCAGATATGGATGGCGCGTCCGGCGACGGCCAACGCCGCCTCCTTGACCGCCTCGTTCAGGGTCGGATGGGCATGGCAGGTCCGGGCCACGTCTTCGGCGCTGGCGCCGAATTCCATGGCCAGGGCCAGTTCGGCGATCAGGGTCCCGGCATGGGGGCCGACGATATGGACACCCAGGATCCGGTCGGTTTTGGCATCGGCCAGGATCTTGACGAAACCGTCGGTCTCATTGTTGGCCCGGCCCCGGGAATTGGCCGTGAAGGGGAACTTGCCGGTCCTGTAGTCGACCCCCGCCTCTTTGAGCTGCTCCTCGGTCTTGCCGACGGCGGCGGCCTCGGGATAGGTGTAGACCACCCCGGGGATCGCATCGTAATTCACATGGGCCGCCTGGCCGGCCATGGCTTCCACCGCGGCGATGCCTTCATCTTCCGCCAGATGGGCCAGCATCGGTCCTTCGATCACGTCGCCGATGGCGTAGATGCCGGGCACGTTGGTCTGGAAATGGCCGTCGATCTTGACCCGGCCGCGGTCGTCCATCTCGACCCCGGCCTGCTTCAGCCCGAGCCCTTCGGTATAGGGCACCCGACCGATGGCGACGAGGACCGTGTCGCACTTGATCTCTCCCTGGTCGCCCGCCCCATTTTCACTTTTCTGGGCGGGCGCCACGGTCAGGGTGACGCCCCGGTTCGACGTCTTGGCCGCGATAACCTTGGTGCCGAGGCGGAATTCCATGCCCTGCTTGGTCAACAGCCGCTGCATCTGCTTGGCGGCCTCGCCGTCCATGGTCGGCAGGATGACATCGAGGAATTCGACCACCGTGACCTTGGCGCCCAGCCGGCGCCACACCGAGCCCATCTCCAGGCCGATGTAACCGCCGCCCACCACGACAAGGTGCTTGGGCACCTTGGCCAGGCTCAGCGCGCCGGTTGAGGACACGATGCGGTTCTCGTCGATTTCCACGCCGGGCAGGCGGGCCACATCGGAACCGGTGGCGATCAGGATGTTCTTGGCGGCATAGGACTTGGCGCCGCCCTTGGCGGGGGTCACCTTGACCTCGCCGGGCTTGACGATGGCCCCCTTGCCCTTGAGCCAGGTGACCTTGTTCTTCTTGAACAGAAACTCGATGCCCTTGGTCAGGTCGCCCACCACCTTGTCCTTGTGGCCGAGCATCTTGGCCAGATCGACACCGACGCCGTTGGCCTTGATGCCGAAGGTGGCGAAATCGACGGCCGCAACCTCATACATCTCCGACGAATGCAACAGCGCCTTGGACGGGATGCAGCCGACGTTCAGGCAGGTGCCGCCCAATGTCTCGCGCGATTCGACACAGGCCGTCTTGAGGCCAAGCTGCGCCGCCCGGATGGCGGCGACGTAGCCGCCGGGCCCGGCACCGATGACGATCAGGTCGAAGGCGTCGTCGTTATCGGCCATTTCAGACGTCCAACAGGATTCGGTCGGGCGATTCGATGCACTGCTTCACCCGCACCAGGAAGGTCACCGCCTCGCGCCCGTCCACCATGCGGTGGTCATAGGACAACGCCAGGTTCATCATCGGCCGCACCACCACGTCATCGCCCTCGCAGACCGGACGCTTAACGATGGAATGCATGCCGAGGATGGCCGACTGGGGCGGGTTGAGAATCGGGGTGGACAGCAGCGAGCCGTAGATGCCGCCGTTGGTGATGGTGAAGGTGCCGCCGGAGAGATCGTCGATACCGAGCTTGCCCTGGCGCGCCCGGGTGGCGAGATCGATGATCTCCGCTTCGATCTCGGCGAAGCCCTTGGTATCGGCATCGCGCAGCACCGGCACAACCAATCCCTGTTCGGTACCGACGGCAACGCCGATGTCGTAATGATTCTTGTAGACGATGTCCTCGCCGTCGATTTCGGCGTTGACCTCGGGGATCTCCTTGAGCGCCACCACGCAGGCCTTGACGAAGAACGACATGAACCCGAGCTTCACCCCGTGCTTGGCCACGAAGGCGTCCTGGACCCGGGCACGGGTTTCCATCACCGCGCTCATGTCCGCCTCGTTGAAGGTGGTCAGCATGGCGGCGGTGTTCTGGGCCTCTTTCAGGCGCTCGGCGATGCGCCGGCGCAGGCGCGTCATCTTGACCCGCTCCTCGCGGGGGCCGGCGGGGGCCGGTTCTTGCGCTTCGCCTTTGGCTTCGCCCGGCACTGGCGCCTCGGCCCCACCTTCCAGATAGGCCAGCACATCGCCCTTGACGAGGCGGCCGCCCTTGCCGGTGGCCGGGATCTCGGCGGGGTCGAGGTCGTTTTCCTCGACCAGCTTGCGCACCGCCGGGGACAGCAGCACGTCGCCGTCCGCCGATATCGGTGGCGCAGGCTGCGGCTTTTCCGGCGCGGGCGCGGCCGGCGCCTCGGCCTTGGGCTCCGGCTTGGCCTGCTTGGCAGCGGCAGCGGGCGCTTCGGCCTTCGCCTCCGACTTGGCTTCCGGCTTTGCTTCGGGTTTTGCCGCAGGCTTGGATTCGGCCTTGGCCCCTTCCTCGATGGAACCGAGCCGCGCCCCCACCTCGACATCGGCGCCGGCTTCGACGGCGATTTCCGACAGCACACCCGCGGCCTGCGCGTTGACCTCCACCGCGACCTTGTCGGTCTCCAGTTCCACCAGCGGCTCGTCCATTTCCACGGCGTCACCGGGGGATTTGAACCACTTGGCGACGGTCGCCTCGGTTACCGATTCGCCCAGCGCGGGCACGACAATTTCGATTGTCATCTCATTTACCTGCGTCTCGAAGCGCCGGATTTCCCTTTGGCCGGTGCTTTTCTGGTGGATGGCTTAGC
>JAHEKA010000215.1 GCA_024638585.1 Rhodospirillales bacterium | reverse complement strand
CGAGCCGCTGCATCCGGGCCGCGGCTTCCCGCGCCAGCAGGTCGTAGGCACGCTGCCGCTCGGCCAAGGCTTGGCGCAGGTCGGTGAGTTCGTCGCGCAAGCCTGCCAGGTGTTGGCGCTGGGATTCGGTGTCTTCCAATGCCTCTTGGGAGCTTTGCACCTCGAAGATGTCGCGCTCGGTCTCGGCGATGTCGGCGCCCAGGCGTTCGGTGGCTTCCGCCGCCGCCTGCAGCTTGGAGTTGCTCTCCGCCGCGGCACGGATCAGCCGGGCGTTTTCCTGACGCCGGGATTCCAGGGCGGCCTCGGCGTCGCGCACCGATTGGCGCAGGCGGGATTCGTTCTCGACCGCCACCTTGGCCTGTTTCGCGGCATCACTATGGGCCGCGCGTGCAGCATCCGCCGTGGCCGTCGCCTCTTTCAGCTCCCCGTCAATGGCCTTGAGGCGGTTGCGCTGGGCCAGGCGGCGGGCCGATTGCGAGGCCTCGGAATCGGCCACGGTGTATCCGTCCCAGCGCCACAGCATGCCGTCGCGGGTCACCAGCCGCTGACCGGGTTTGAGTGCGCCGACCAGCCTGGCGCCGGCGGCGCCATCCTCGACCACGCCGATCTGGGCCAAGCGGCGGGCGAGCGCCTTGGGTGCCGTCACGAAATCTGCAAGGGGCTTGGCACCTTGGGGCAGGGTGGGGGCGCCCAGGATCGCTTCGAGCGTCCGCCAATGCACCGGGGCGGCCTCATCGGTCGGGGCGCCGAGGTCTTCACCAAGTGCGGCGCCCAACGCCGCTTCCAGGCCGGGCTCTACGGTGACGGCATCGATCAGCGGCGGCCATAGCTCGGAATCCGTGACTTCAAGGAGCTGCGCCAGGCCTTCGGCTTCCGCTTTTAGCTTGGCGGCGGCGTCTTCTGCCGCGCGCAGGCGGTCGCGGGCACCTGTTTCCAGCCCTTCGAGACGTTGGCGCGTCTCCTCGGCGGCGGCACTTTCCGTGCGCAGGCGTTCCAGCTTTTCATGTGCCTGGGCGATGGTGGTCTCCAGTTCCGCCAGTTCGGCGCGGGAACCGGATTCGCCTTCCAGGGTATCTTGAGTGGCGCGGGCTTCGGCCACCTGTTCCGTGAGGCGCGTTTTGCGCGCATTCAGCGCGATCAGCCGGTTGGCGAGATCGGCGCGGCGCGCTTCGGCGCCCGCCACCCGCTCGGCAAGGTCCGCCAGCTTGGTTTCGAGGGTTCCGGCCTCTTCCCGGGCCGCCGCAAGTGCGGTTTCGGCCGCGGTTTCGGCTGTTTTCTCTTCTTCCGCCGCGCCCTCAAGCTGAGCACGTTCCGCCGTCAGGCGGACCATCGCCGCCTTGGCGTCTTCCTGGCGCGCGGTTTCGCGGCCTTGGTCCGAAGTGTTCTGATCCATCCGTTCCCGCGCCCCGTTGAGCGCGGCGGCGACCCGCGCCTCTTCTTCATCGAGCGCGTCCCGGGCCAGGGTCAGGCGCTGCAGGGCGGCGGCCGCTTCGGCCTCGGCCTGGCGCAGCTCCGGCAACTGGCCCGCCACTGCGGCCTGACGGGTCGCGGCGATGCCCGCGGCGCGGGTCAGCTCCTGGACGGCGGTGGTGGCGGCTTCAAGCCGGGCTTGGGCGCTGGCGCGGCCCGCTTCCGCCTCGGTCCAGCGCAGGTACAGAACCGCGGCTTCGGCCTTGCGGATGTGGTCGGAAAGGTTCTTGTAGCGTGTCGCCTGGCGCGCTTGGCGCTTGAGGCCGGCGAGCTGGGCTTCCAGGGCCGCGACCACGTCTTCCAGGCGTTCCAGGTTGGTTTCCGCCGCGCGCAGGCGCAGCTCTGCCTCGTGACGCCGGGAATACAGACCGGTGATTCCCGCGGCTTCCTCCAGCAGGCCGCGCCGGTCGATCGCCTTGGCCTGAATGATGGTTTCGATCTGCCCCTGGCTGACCAGCGCCGTGGAACGTGAGCCGGTTGCCGCGTCGGCGAACAGGACCTGGATGTCCCGGGCCCGGACATCCTTGCCGTTGATGCGATAGTGGGACCCCGCGCCGCGTTCGATGCGTCGGGTGATTTCCAGCTCGTCGGAATCGTTGAAGGCCGCCGGTGCCGCGCGTTCGGAATTGTCGAGACTGAGCGTCACCTCGGCGATGTTTCGTGCCGGGCGGTTGACGGTGCCGCCGAAGATCAGGTCGTCCATCTCCCCGCCGCGCAACCGGCGGGCCGAGGCTTCGCCCATGGCCCAGCGGAGCGCCTCGACCAGGTTGGATTTGCCGCAGCCGTTGGGCCCGACGATGCCGGTGATACCCGGTTCGATCAGGAGTTCCGTCTCATCGACGAAGGATTTGAAACCGGAAAGAGTCAGTTTGGAAAAGAGCACGTTGGTGAGGTCCTACTTTTTGCCGCCCGCGGAAATCAGGGGGTCGATGGCCGCTTTAAGACCCTCGTAACTGGGCGAGCCGGTGTGTTTGCGGCCGTTGATGATGAAGCTTGGCGTGGAATCGACGCCGAATTTTTCCTCTGCTTCCTTCTTTTGCAGGGCGATCTGCTCAAGCAGCTTGCTGTCCTCGAAGCAGGCCGCGAGATCTTTTTCGGTCAATCCGCCGAGCGCGGCGATTTCCCCCAAAGCCGCCATCGGGTTCGGGCCGAACGCCCACTGGGCCTGGCGCTTGAACAGGAGGTCGAGGAAGCCGAAAAAGCGCTCGCGCCCGGAACAGCGGGCCAGCGCCGACGCCCGGAGCGCGCCCGCGTTGAGGGGGAAGTCGCGATAGACCACACGCAGCTTGCCGGGATCGACGTATTCCTTTTTCAGCCTGGGAAGCACGGCGTTGTGGAATTCCGCGCAATGGGGACAGGTGAGGGAGGCGTATTCGATTAAGGTCACCGGCGCGCTGGGGCTGCCGATGACGAAATCGCTGTCGCGCACCTTCGCTGCGTCACCGGCCATGGGGGCCGGCGCGGCCGGCGCCTCCGCTTGTGGCGCCACCGTAACCGCGGGTTTGCCGAGCCACTGATAAAGCCCCACGCCGACCACCACAACGACGGCCAAACCGCCGAGAATAACCAACATATTCCGCATAGATCTCTCCCTACCACAAAATATAGCGTTAGCGCCGGACCTCCGTCCAGCATCGAATCGCGCCCAATTTGGTTTTTATATGCGCGTCAGTCTTTCTTGGCCCTGTCCGCGGCGCGGGCCCCGGCGAGCCGGGTTAGGGCGGCCCTCAGATCCGGGTCCCCAACCCCTTCGATCCCTGTCGTGACTTCCGTATCGGGGACCGCTGTGGCCAAGGATTGGTCCGCTGCCGGCTTGCGGGTTTCCTCGCGGGGTGGAATTCGGCCGTGGTGAAGCCGCAATTGCTCCACCGCGCGGTAGCCGAAATAGACGTTGATGCGTTCTATGATCTGCGGGGAAAGGTGCTCCACCTCAGGCGCGAAGGCGCCGGAAACGGTCAGGTGAAGGGTTCCGCCCCGGCGTTCGCCGCGGGGGAACACCACCCGGAAGGGCCGGCTGTGATCGCAGAGCGGCCGTCCGACGATCTCGTCCCAGTGGGTGACGATGGAGGCCTCCGCGAAGCCGCGGCGGCGGAGCGCCGGGCCACTCACCCGGTCGATGCTCTGGCCCAGCGTCGTCAGGCCGCGCCGGGATTTGGACCTGACGCCGCCTTGCGGCGCCCCAGCCGGTGATGATTCGCGTGCCGCCATGGCCATCCTTTTCCCTGCCGCGCCGCCATGGCATCCTTAGGCCCGTGGCGCGGCGCCAAGAACCGGCCGCATGATGGACTGAAGAGGACCGTGAGGGAAGTGACAATGACTCACAGCGCCGTGAGGTCGGACGCCCGGCGTCACGCCCGGGCCCTCGTCGAATGGTTCGACCAATTCGCCCGCACCCTGCCCTGGCGTGCCCCGCCCGGGAGGCAAGCCGATCCCTATCGCGTCTGGCTGTCGGAGATCATGCTCCAGCAGACCACGGTCGCCGCGGTGATCCCTTATTATCAGGTCTTCCTGAAGCGTTGGCCCGATATCAATGCCCTGGCCGCGGCCCCTCTCGATGACGTGCTGGTGGCGTGGCAGGGGCTTGGCTATTACGCCCGCGCCCGCAACCTCGTGAAATGCGCCGAGGTCGTGGCCCGGGATCATGGCGGCGTCTTTCCCGACGATATGAGCACATTGCTGCAGTTGCCCGGCATCGGCCCTTACACCGCGGCGGCGATCGCGGCGATTGCCTTCGGCCGGTCCGAGGTGGTGGTGGACGGCAATGTCGAGCGCGTGATTGCGAGGCTCTATGCGGTGGAGGCGCCGCTTCCCGCCGCGAAACCGGAGTTGCATCGCCGTGCGGCGGCGTTGACGCCCAAGAAGCGGCCCGGCGACTACGCTCAGGCGATGATGGATCTCGGCGCCACCATCTGCACCCCGCGCAGTCCGAAATGTGCGATCTGCCCGGTCGCCGCCGGCTGCCGGGCCTGCCAGCTTGGCGATGCGGAGGCCTATCCCCGGCGCGTCCGGCGCGCGAAGAAGCCCTTGCGACGGGGCACCGCCTGGCTCGCGGTGAACGAGCGTGGCGAGATCCTGCTGCGCCGTCGCCCGGAACGGGGGTTGCTGGGCGGCATGATGGAGGTGCCTTCCAGCCCATGGCAGGAGGGCGCCGGCCCGGAGCCGGCTTTGCCCGACGGCGTCGGGTCCTGGCAGCTGTTGGAGGCGCCGGTCGCCCATGTCTTCACTCATTTCCGCTTGGAACTGACGGTGGCAACGGCGCGGGTCTCGGCGAAGGAGGGCAAAAAGCTGGCGCCGGACGGGGTCTGGGCCGCACCCGGCACACTCGGCGAATACGCGCTGCCCAGCGTCGTGAAAAAGGTCTGCGCGGCGGGGCTGAAAGCCCTAGAGGGGGATGTCTAGGCGCGCGATGGGCGGCGTCCGGGTGCGGCTGGCAGCATGTTGGCCTCCGCCAGTTCGGCGCGGATGCGCTGGCGCAGCACGTCGATGGCCACCGGTTTGTCGCCGGATGAGAAGTGCCAGAAGGTCCAGCCGTTGCAGGCGCTAAGCCCCTGGACATGGGCACCCACCTTGTGGATCGATCCGGTGATGCCGTCGGCGACCAGGCTGCCGTCCGCCCGCACCTTGGCGGTGTAACGCTCGCGCCGGTCGGTCAGCAGGTCACCGGGCT
>JAHEKA010000214.1 GCA_024638585.1 Rhodospirillales bacterium | reverse complement strand
GCAGGGAGTGGTTCATGGTTGCAGCACCTCGATCTGTTCGGCGTGGGTGGCTTCGATCATCGGCCCGTTGCGCAAGCGCAGCCAGCCCCGGACCCGAACCGCCTTGCCTTCCAGCTTCTTGAGCGTCCTGCCCCACGCCTTGCGGAAGGAGCGGAGATCGCGGCGGCGGATCGAGACGGTGAAGTCCTTGCGCCAATCGGCGCCGAAATTGACATAGGCCCAGCGCCTGATCACCGCCGTTTTCATGACCCGGCCTTCCACCAGCTGGAAGGTGCCAATATAGCGGCCGGCCCGCCGGTGGGGAATGATCGCATAGAAGGGGTGACCCCAGATTCCCCGCCTGGCGGCCCGGGCCCTGCGCTCGAGCCCCAGCATTTCGGCCACGCCTGCGCGGTTGTCCCGAAAGCTGTAGACCCGGGCGAGGCCGAGGTCCAGCATGGCGCCCTGAATCCAGGTGCCATCGGTGGACCGCGCGAGATGGGCCAGCACCCGGCCGTGGCGGTCGCCCCGGGCGCCGCCGAACAGCAGCCTGAGCTGCCGCCCCCGCGCCAGCCGGGCGAGCGCGCTCTTGGCCTCATCGGCGAGCGGCCATTTCTTGAACCCGGCCCGCCCCAGGGGCAGTTTTGGCGCCTGGATGCCGACCAGGCGCACCTCACGGCCGTCGCGCAGCACCAGGGTATCGCCATCGACGATGCGCTGGGCGGTGCCGGGCTTGCCCGCCTTAAGGCCCTTGGGCAGCCCGTCGGCCTGCGGCGGCGCGCCCACGGGCCAAGACGCCGCCACGGCGGCGAGGCTGAGGGCCAGGGCAAGGCATCGGGATCCAAGCATCTGGGTATTTTACAGTTAATTGCGCCGTTTGGTTCCCTTTGACCCCTCCCGGCCCCGGGCCCTAAGATGCGCGAAACTTGAATTGGAGTTCCATGGACCAGACCCGCCCCTCGCGCCGGACCGCCCTGTATCCGCCCACCGAGCCCACCGACAAGGGCACGTTGGCGCTCGATTCCCTGCACCGCCTCTATTACGAGGTCTCCGGCCATGCCGACGGCACGCCGGTGGTCTTCCTGCATGGCGGGCCCGGCGCCGGTTGCCATCCCCATCACCGGCGCTATTTCGATCCGCGCCATTACCGGGTGGTGCTCTACGACCAGCGGGGCGCCGGAAAGTCCGCGCCGGTCGGCGAGCTTCGCGACAACACCACCGCCCACCTTGTGGACGATCTGGAGCGCCTGCGCGCCCATCTCGGCATCGAACGCTGGGTGCTGTTCGGCGGCTCCTGGGGTTCGGCCCTGGCGCTGGCTTACGCCCAGGCCCATCGCGACCGCTGCCTCGCGCTGATCCTGCGCGGCATCTTCCTGGCCCGGCGGGAAGAGGTCGATTGGTTTCTCTACGGCATGGGCCGCTTTTTTCCCGAGGCGCAGAGGCGCTTGGTCGAATTCCTGCCGGACGACGAGCGCGGCGACCTGTTGGCCGCCTATCACCGGCGCCTGACCTCCGACGACCCCGACGTCCACATGCCTGCGGCCCGGGTCTGGGCCGGCTACGAAGGCGTGTGTTCGACCCTGCGCCACGAGGTCAAGGAAAGCGCCGAACCTCAGACCGGCGGCTCCGGCGGCAAGGGCGCGTTTACGCTGGCCCGGATCGAGGCGCATTACTTCATCAACGACATGTTCCTGGAGGACGCCCAGCTCCTCAAGAACGCCGGCGCCTTGAAGGGCCTGCCCGCGGTGATCGTCCAGGGGCGTTACGACATGGTCTGCCCCATTCGAAGCGCCGACGCCCTGGTGCGCGCCTGGCCCGGCACCCCGGGCGAGAACGGACTGGACTATCAGATCATCCCCGATGCCGGCCACGCGGCTTCGGAACCGGGGACAAGGGCGGCCCTGATCGCGGCGACGGAGAAGTTCAAGGCGCTGGGCAAGAAGGGCTAGGCGTCGCGCGCCCGGCGCAGGACGAGGATTGGGGGAAAAGACAATGCGGGCCAGGCGGTTCCATTTGCCGCCCGCGCGCATTAATATGCCATCGGGTGCGGCAGCCCGGAACCGGAAGGATGGGCTGCGAGGCCCGGAAAGAAGTGGGCTGGGGAGCCCGGAAGCAAAAGGACGAAGAGGGGGCACCGGTGAATAACGGGTTGGCAGCGATTTCGAGAATTTGCGGCGCGCGCGCGTTGGGCACGCTTGCCCTGGCGGCGGCGTTGTTCGCGCTGCCGGCGGGCGGCGCGCGGGCGCTCGATCCCGCGTTCGTGACCTTCGGTGGCGGCATCTGGGACATGAACGGCGATGAGTCCGCCGGCACGGCCTCGATCGAATACCAGCACGACAAGCGGCTGTTCTGGGAATTCAAGCCCATGGGCGGGCTGATGGGGACCTTCGACGGCGGGTTCTATGTCTATGCCGGGGTGGCGATCGACATCTTCCTGGGCCGCCGGTTCGTCCTGACGCCGAGCTTCGCGCCCGGGCTCTATTCCGACGGCGGCGGCAAGGATCTCGGCCACACGGTGGAATTCCGCTCCTCGGTCAAGCTGGCCTATCGCTTCGACAGCCGCGCCCGCCTGGGGCTGGAGCTCTATCACATGTCCAATGCCGGCTTGGACGACGTCAACCCCGGCGCCAACGCGCTGATGCTGACCTACTCCGTGCCGCTCGGCAACGGCACCCCCTGAGGCGCGGCCCGGGCCGAGGCCCAAGGCCGATACAACGGATCGGAGGCCCCCTGGCCGGGCTCCCGTTTTCTTGTGCACCCCACACTGCTATAAGGGAGCCCAAGAGCGCCCGTAGCTCAGCAGGATAGAGCACCAGATTCCTAATCTGGGGGTCGCAGGTTCGAGTCCTGCCGGGCGCGCCAGCTTTTCAACGCATGGCATTTCGAGCATCGGCGCAAAGTGGCATTGCGGGAGGGCCTGCGCGGCCTGAGCAGGGCCTGCCTCTTATCGGCGTCTGACCCAAGGCGGAGAACAGCTTGGAGAAGGCAAGACCGATCGGGCGCCGCTAAACGAAGACATCCTCGATCCGACCCCGCATCGATTTCGCGCATTCCATTCCTTCGTCGATGGCAAGAGCGGCCTTGTCGAACTCAAGCAGTCCCACGCGGGACAAGCGTGGCGACAGACTGATATCAGGTGGATCCCCGGCCATGCGAGCGCGGGTGATCCGGTCTTGCATGATATTTATTGAGCTCGCCATGACCTCGAATACGCCGGGCGACTCGGCGTTTTCACCCAACAGCTTTGAGAGCAAATTCTGCTTATTCTCATAAAGGCCAAGCTTGAAGCTGGTCAGCACCGATCCGAAAAACTCCGAACCAAAGCCATCGGAACTATCCGGCGTGTCATTCCCATCGTTTCGATTGCGGCTGTGTTTTCCAACGATATCACTGTTGAGATTCACGGCGATCACGACGTCAGCGCCCAGTGCGCGGCACAGGGATACGGGGACGGGGTTCGTCAATCCGCCATCGACCAGCCATTGGTCATTGAGATGAATCGGGGAAAACAGGCCCGGAATCGCCATCGATGCCCGGACAGCTTCCCAAACGGCACCCTCCCGAATCCAGACCTCCTGACCGCTTTCCAGGTCTGTCGCCACGGCCGCGAATGTCTTGGGAAGTGTCTCAATCGAGTGATTGCCAATCTTGTCGCGCGCGAGCGTGCCCAGTTTCTCACCTTGAATAAGCCCGCCGCCCAATAGAGCAAAATCCAGGTAGCTCAAGATTTTCTTGCGGTTGAGAGACCGACACCATTGCTCCAAGGTATCGAGCTGCTCACTTGCATAGGCAGCGCCCACCAACGCGCCGATCGAACTTCCCGCGACGATGCCGGGCTCGATCCCCATTTCTTCAAGAGCCCGTAAGACGCCAATATGCGCCCAGCCCCGGGCCGAGCCGCTGCCGAGGGCGATGCCGATTTTCGCTTTCTTTGGCGAACGCTTATTCACTACAGCCTGCCATGTCGGTTTGTTGATTTTGCATTTAGGGAGGGAAGCGACCCAATTCAGCCTGGAAATCACGTGTTATGTTACCGCCGATGACGCATTCATGTCCGCTTTTCGCCGACCCGCGGGGCGCAGGTTCGTGTCCTGCCGGGCGCGCCAGTTTCCCGGGGCCGATTGAGCAGACCGCATCCCTGCATTTGTGAAACCGAAGACCACCAAGGAGACATCATGAATCCGCGATCCAGACTTGTCGTTGCCGCCATCGCTCTTGCCCTTCTGGCGGCGGGCGCGTTTGCGTCCGCCCCCGCCCTGGCCCAAGGGGCGGGTGAGGGGCTGATCGTCAAGAAGAGCGCCTTCGGCGCAACCAAGACGCTGGACCGGCTTGGGCTAGCCTTGAAGCGCGCCGGGCTGACGATTTTCGCCCGGGTCAAGCATCAGGCGGGCGCCAAGAAGGTGGGCCTGAGCCTAAAGCCCACCGAGCTTTTGATCTTCGGCAATCCCAAGATGGGCACGCCGCTGATGCAGGCTAACCCGGCGATGGGCCTTGACCTGCCGCTGCGCGCCGTCGCCTGGGAGGACAAGGACGGCAAGGGTTATCTCGCCTATACCGATCCGGCGGTGCTCAAGGCGCGCTATGGCATCACCGGAAAGGATGCCCTGTTCGCCAAGATGACGGGGGCGCTCAAGAAATTCACCGATATGGCCACCACCAAGGGCGCCCTGCCAAAGCGTTAGGCTTCCGGATTTTCCCGCGCTGCGGTCCCGGCGCGGTCCTGGCATGATCCCGGGGCCCAACTGTCCCCTTGCCAGGCGGAGCGCAACCGGGTGAAAGTCGGCGGATGTTGAAGGCCTGGATCTCCGAAACCATCATCGGCCTCGCGCGCGAGATGCGCTGGTCCTATCTGCCGCCGTTGATGGTCTACATGGCGGCCGGGATCGCCGGCCTGACCGCCATCGTCGGCACCTTCTTCGTCAAGGATTACCTGGGCCTGTCGGCGGCATTCCTGGCAGGGCTCACCTTCTGGGCGGGAATCCCCTGGGCGCTCAAGATGCCGATGGGCCACCTGGTGGACCTGATTTGGCGCTGGAAGGCGGTGCTGGTCTATCTCGGCGCCTGCCTGATCGCGGCCAGCGTCCTGATCATGTACGGCGTCATCGCGCACACCGAGGCGATGGCGGCGGTGATGGCGGTCGAAGCCTGGTTTGTGGTGAGCGTCCTCCTCGCGCCGACCGGTTACGTGCTGCAGGACGTGGTG
>JAHEKA010000213.1 GCA_024638585.1 Rhodospirillales bacterium | reverse complement strand
GGGGGACGAGCGCCGGAGCCCAGTGTGCCACGGGCGGGCGGCTTTCAATAATTCCAAATTGCGAAATAGAGACTTCCGATTAATCCACATTCTCCGATCAATGAGAAACAGCCATTCTCCCGGCAACGGCGAATCGGGCAGGCCGCGTCAGCTTGATTCGCATGACGAAGGAGATCCCCATGTTGGAAAAAGCGATTTCTCAGGGCTCGAGCAACAGTTCCCCCAGTCTGGAAGAAAAACTTCGGCGTGTGACCGGTGCTCATGAGCGCCTCGCCCTGCTTGTCGGCATGGAGGCGCCCGACGCCCTGGTCCACCGTGAAAAGCAGAGCTTGGACCGGGCGGTCGACGCCTTCTACGAGGACGCCGACATCCAGGAGATCGCTTCGAGCATCGGAGAACGGACCGCCGCCTCCTACCTCAACTACGTTGCAGGCACGGAAATCCAGCGGCCGTCGATGAAGCGAAAAGGCCATGGGCACGGGGCACTCTCAGTGAGCGGCGCCAGGTGAATAGGAGAAGCGAAATGAAGATCATCAGCAGTCTCGTTATGGCTTTGGTCCTGTCCGGCTTTGCCGCCTCGCCGCGGGCCGAAAACGTTTGCGAGCTCCGCACACGTGCCGTCGGTGCGCTCGAGGCGCAGTTCAAGGAGAGGGTATCGGGGCGCGGACTTGCGTCCAATGGCGGGCGCATGGTGGAGCTGTTCGTCAGCAAGTCTGGTTCCTGGACGATCCTGTCCACCGACGCCCAGGGGCGCAGTTGCCTCGTGGCGGAGGGCCAATATTGGCAGGGCATAACCCAGGTTGGCGGCGAAGGCGTCTGAATCCAGCCGCTCTCCTTTCAAACCAACCCCTCAACGCGGAGGACGCCCAGCAATGTACGCACAATCCCAACTGACGGATGCAGCGCCGCCACCGCCGGTGGCGGGCAATGAGAGATTCGATGGAACCTGGCCTTTTAGAGCCCACTACACGGAAGCGCCCGGGTTCAGGATGCATTACGTCGATGAAGGCGATGGCCCGGAAACACTTTTGCTGCTTCACGGCGAGCCCACATGGGCCTATCTGTTCAGACGGCAGATTCTGGCCTGGTCGAGGCTTGCCCGCGTGGTTGCGCCCGACCACATGGGATTCGGAAAAAGCGCGACACCGAGGGACCGAACCTACTGGCTTCAGGATCACATCGATAATCTGGAAGCGTTCGTATTGGACCTCGACCTGCGCGATATTACGCTCGTCATGCATGATTTTGGCGGTCCCACCGGAATGGGCCTGGCGGCCCGCTATCCGGAGCGGATCAAGCGAATCGTGTCGGTGAATGCGCCGGTCCCCTTCGGACACCCAGACCTGATGTCCCGCGTGACGGCAAATGCCAGCGCTTCACCTTGGTTCCAGTGGATCTCGAAGGCTGAACGGCAGGGCATCCTTGAAGAGGTCCTGGGGCATCTGAATTACAACGCCTTGTCGACCCTCAAGCTGAACGGCTTCGTCCGCAACGAAATCGCGACCGACACGTGGATCGGGGCCTATGCCGCTCCGTTCCCGACACCGGCGGAATCGGCCGGAGCCATCGGATGGGCCAAGGGATTCGCGACGGGTGCCCACAGATTCGAAGACCCCTCTCCGCAAGCGAAGGCGGAAATCGCAAGAAAGCCTGCCATGGCGATCTGGGGCGCACTGGATTGCACCCTGCACGCAGACCATTTCCTGCCGCTTTTCCGCGCGCTCTTTCCCGATGGCCCAATCCATCTGCTTCCGGACGCGTCCCACTACAGCCCGGAAGATGCGCCCGACGATGTAACGGAGCTCGTCATTGATTTCCTGAAACTGGAGAGCCGACCTAGGCCACGCAGGGAATCCAATCCGCGCCCAAGGCCACCCGGTCCTCGCCCGGATAAGCTTGGCTATCGGCGGCCCACAGCCCGCCAGAAACCGAACACGTAGAGGCGAGCGAACCAGCGCTGCCGCCGCTAGGCGAGATCGGGGCATTTCCTCAGGTGCTCGACCATGTGGTCGACAACCGCACGCACCCGGGCCGAGGTCTGACCGGGTTCCTTGTGCAGAACATGCACCGGGGCCGGTGGAGGCTCCAAATGCTCCAACACAATCTCCAGCGCCCCGGACTCGATCAATGGCGCGACCTGATAGGAAAGCACGCGGGTAATCCCATGCCCTTGGGTCGCGGCCTTGATAGCGGCATCGCCGTTGTTCAGTAAAAGGCGAGAGTTCGGGCGATAGCCCTGACTTCGGCCATTGTCGTCGAAGGCCCATTCGCCACCGGGTGTCATGGCGGTGTGAATAATGAATTGGTGGCGGTCAAGATCGGACAGATCGCGGGGCACGCCATGCTCGGCCAAGTAGCTGGGCGCGGCACACAACACACGTCGCACAGAGCCGACATAGATCGCCGAAAGCGCAGAGTCGGGCAAGTCCGCGATACGCACGACGACATCGATCCCTTCGTCCAGGAGGTGAACGATCCGGTCTACGAACAGCGTGCGGACGGAGATCTCGGAGTACCGGTCTATCAAGTCCAGCAGGATTGGTGTCACGACCATGCAGCCGAACAAGAGCGGAGCAGACACCGATACCGATCCGCGGGGCGCGGCATGGATGCCGGCCGCGTGCCGGTCCGCTTCTTCGACCTCGGCAAGGATCTTCCGGCAATCCGCCAAATAGCGCTCGCCGGCTTCGGTCAGTTTGACCGACCGGGTCGTGCGGTGCAGCAGGCGGCAGCCCAGGCGCTCCTCGAGTTCCGAGACGGCCCGGGTGACCGAAGGCGGAGACATGTTGAGACGCCGCGCCGCCGGCGCGAAACCGCCCTCATCGGCGACATTGGCGAAGACCGTCATGGTGTGGAAGCGATCCATGATCATTCCATTTTTCTGAATAATGAATTGCAGATTATGCCCATTCATTCAGATCAGGAAAAGCCTCACTTTACCTCTCGTCACGGTAACGCACGTCCATTCGAACAATGTTCGAAACCAGAACATCGAAATCTTGAGGAGACACAACATGTCAAACACGCCCCTTACGGAAGGTGCCCATCACGTCGGATTGACAGTCCCGAACCTCTCCGAGACCCGGTCGTTCTTCGTCGAGACGCTGGGCTTTGACCAGGTCGGAGAAGTCCCCGACTACCCCGCCGTTTTCCTGACCGACGGCACCACCATGATCACCTTGTGGCAGGCTTCCGACCCTGTCTCGGCAACCCCCTTCGACCGCAAGAACGCCATCGGGCTGCACCACCTCGCCCTCAAGGTGGGCAACGCAGATGTCCTTGAGGACCTGCGCCGGAAGCTCGGTGACACCGAAGGCGTCGATATCGAGTTCAACCCCGAATCCCTCGGTGGCGGCCCGGTCACTCACATGATGTGCGCGATCCCGGGTGGCATCCGCATGGAGTTCATCGCCACCGCGTGAGCCGGCGATTCGCTTCACCGCTCCCGCATTCACCTAACGCTCAAACCCCCTCGAAAGGAGAAATTCGATGAGCAAGTGGAAAACCCTGGCAGTCTCTGCCGCTATGGCCGTTGCCGTGCTTGGAAGCGCGGTCTCCTCGGCCTTCGCCGCGGCCGAAATCAACGTCGCTCCCGGCCGAACCCTCAAAGGCCCGGGACTCGCGGTCCACGGTTTCGACCCGGTCGCCTATTTCACGCAAAAGAAGGCGGTACAAGGCACGGCCACGTATTCCGTTGTCCATGGCGGCGCGACCTATCGTTTCGCCAACGCGGCCCATATGCGGGCGTTCAAGAAGAGTCCAGAAAAGTACGTCCCGGCCTTTGGCGGCTTCTGCGCCTATGGCGTTTCCGTCGGTGCCAAGTTCGATGGCGATCCCCGGTACTGGAGGATCGTCGACGGCAAGCTTTACCTGAACTTGAACCGCGAGATCCAAAGGACCTGGCTCAAGGACATCCCCGGCAACATCAAGAAGGCGGTGAAGTCCTGGACCAAGATCAAGCACAAGGATCCGGCCTCCCTCAGCTAAGAGCCCGGATCGGCCGTGGGCGGCGTCCTCCCCTCCGCCGCCCACGGCCCCCCCAGATCAGGAGCAAGCCATGATTTCATCGAAACTTCTTACCCCGGTCCTGGGCGGCGCCTTCATCATCGGCGGATTGTTGGATTTCCTGCCCAATCCCGACCTGGCCCCGATCGACGTTCCCCTCGATCCGACTCACAACCTGCTGCACATCGTTGCCGGGTTCGCCCTATGGGTCGGCGGGCATCTCGGATACAGGCGCAACACGATTCTGGGCACGGGCCTCGCCTTTCTCGCCATTGCCATTCTGGGATCCCTCACCAGCGCTCATCTCGCTCCCGGCGTCGTGCGCATCGATGCCGCCGACCACTGGTTCCACGCCATGTTGGCGCTCCTCCTCTTCGTCGTCGGAATGATCACTACCCCGGACGAAACGAAGTGCCCCCCGTGCGATCCCGTGCTGCAGCTGCCGCCAAGAGACGGCCGCGGGACCAGGCTGCTGGGCAACGCGACCGCAGGGTCCAGGTCACACATCATTCAGTAACCGCGTATCCCCCAACCCCCAAAAAAGGAGACATACGATGTCCAGAATATCCCCCATCGACCCGTCCACCGCCACAGGCGAGCCCAAGGAGTTGCTGGATGCCGTGCAGAGCAAGCTCGGCATGGCACCCAACATCCTGCGGATCATGGCCAACGCGCCTGCCGCCCTGAAGGCGTATCTCGGCTTCGGCGAGGCGTTGTCCGGAGGCCGCTTCGATGCCAAGAGCAGGGAGGCAATCGCCCTCGCGGTTGCCGGCGCCAATTCCTGCGAGTACTGCGCCTCTGCCCATGCAGCGGTTTCCAGGAGCCTGCAGGTCGATGAGCCTGAGATTGCCGAACGCCTCCGTGGCCGATCGAGCGATGCCAAGCTCGACGCCGCGTTGGTGTTCGCGCGCCAGATCGTCGACAAGGGCGGCCTTGTCAGCGATGAGGATCTTGCGACCGTACGTGCCGCCGGACACGACGACGAGGCAATCGTCGAAATCGTCGCCAACGTGGCCGCGAACATTTTCACCAATTACTTCAACCACGTGGCGCAAACCGAGATCGACTTCCCCAAGGTCGCCCTTGAGACGTCACGCGCGGCGTAATCCGGCCGGGGTGCGGCACGCCCATGGTGGCGTGCCGCCTTTGCCCCACCCCCGCAATTCAAGGCGTGAGAAACCGA
>JAHEKA010000212.1 GCA_024638585.1 Rhodospirillales bacterium | reverse complement strand
CGGGCAAGCAGGTGATTGCCGAGAAGTCGCTCTACAGCATCGGGCGCCGGGGCGCGACGGCGGACCTCAACCTTGCCGCCGCCGGGCTGGAGGCCAATGACCGCGGCCAGATCGAGGTCGACGAGAATTACTGCACCCCCGTGTCCCATATCTTCGCGGTGGGCGATGTCATCGGTTTCCCCTCGCTCGCTTCCACCTCCATGGAGCAGGGGCGCATCGCCGCCTGCAATGCGTTCGACAAGGAAGCCCATTCCGTCGCCGAACTGTTCCCCTACGGCATCTATACGATCCCGGAGATTTCCGTGGTCGGGCGCAACGAGGAGGAACTCACCCGGGACAATGTGCCTTATGAGGTCGGCAAGGCCTATTACCGGGAGATCGCCCGGGGCCAGATCATCGGCGATCAGACCGGCATGCTGAAGATGATGTTCAACCGCGAGAACCGCAAGCTGCTTGGCGTCGCTATCCTGGGCGAAGGGGCATCGGACCTGATCCATATCGGCCAGGCGGTGCTGGCCCATGAGGGCACGATCGACTATTTCGTCGATACCGTGTTCAACTATCCCACCCTGGCCGAATGCTACAAGACGGCCGCCTTCGACGGCGTGAACCGGCTGGAATAGCGCACGGTTCGCCGCCTACTTGGTGATCAGCTCCGGGCCCATCAGGCTATTGGGGATCCAGGTCGAGATCCAGGGCACGTAGGTCACCAGGATCAGGAAGGCGAACATGATGGACACCCAGGGCAGCGCCGCCTTCACCACCCGCATCACCGACATCGACGCGACGCCCGCGGTCACGAACAGGTTGAGGCCGACCGGTGGCGTGATCATGCCGATCTCCATGTTGACGACCATGATGATCCCGAGGTGAATGGGATCGATGCCCAACTCGATAGCGATGGGGAAGACCAGGGGTGCGACGATGATCAACAGCCCCGACGGCTCCATGAACTGCCCGCCGATCAGCAAGAGCAGGTTCACGATGACCAGGAACATGATCGGGCCGAGGCCTGCGGCCAACATGGCTTGGGCGATTTCCTGGGGGATCGCTTCTTCTGTCAGGACATGCTTGAGGATCAGTGCGTTGGCGATGATGAACATCAAGGTGACGGTCAGGCGCCCGGCTTCCAGCAATGTCTTGTTGGTATCGGCATGCCACAGCACCGACAGTGCCCGCCCGGCGATCGCGAGCCCGCCATTGCCGGGCTCCTTGAATGGGCCCATGTCGCGGTAGACGAAGTTGGCGATCAAGAAGGCGTAGACGGCTGCGACCGCCGCCGCTTCGGTGGGCGTGAATACGCCGCCGTAGATACCGCCCAGGATGATGACGATCAACAAAAGGCCCCAACCCGCATCCCGCGCCGAGGCCACCAGTTCGCCCCAGCCGGCCCAGGGTTGCGCCGGCAGCTTGCGGATCCGCGCCGCGATATAGATTCCGATCATGAGCATCACGCCCGCGATCAGGCCGGGCAGGATGCCGGCCAGGAACATGCGCCCGACCGAGACATCGGTGGCAGCGGCGTAAACCACCATCACGATGGAGGGCGGAATCAGGATGCCCAAGGTGCCGGCATTGCAGATGACTCCGGCGGCAAATTCCCGGGAATAGCCCACCTCCCGCATCCCGGCGATGACGATGGTGCCGATGGCGATCACCGTCGCCGGGGAAGACCCTGACAGGGCGGCAAACATCATGCAGGCGAACACGCTGGCGATGGCAAGGCCGCCCCGGAAATGGCCGACCACGGCAATGGCGAAGCGGATGATGCGCCGCGCCACGCCGCCGGTGGACATGAAGCTCGATGCCAGGATGAAGAACGGGATAGCAAGAAGGGTGAAGTGACCGTCGAACGCGGAAAACAGCGTTTGCGCGATGGAGGCGAGGGAGCCATCGGAAAACACCAGAAGGAAGATCACGCTGGCCAGGCCCAGGGAGACGGCGACCGGTACGCCAAACCCCATGAAGCCGATCACCAGGGCAAAGAGCAGCGCAACCTTCATGACGGATCGCCGCCCCTGTCGGCGCCGTCTTTTGTCCGTTCCATCATGTCTTCGGCTTCGTGGCTGGCGATGATCATGTCGCGCCGGCCCCGGGCGATGTGCCAGGCCGCCTCGATGAACCGGTAGGTCAGCAAGCCCAGGCCGATCGGCAAGGCCGCATAGGGAATGAACCGGGGAATCTTCTCATACCGTTCCCCCTGGTTCATCCAATCGGCCAGGAACTGGAGGAACTCCGGCATCGGGATGTCGTTGACCTCCAGGAAGGCCCGGCGGGTGACGAAGGGCCACCAATAATCCCATGATCCCTTGAGGAGAAGCAGGCTGAAGGCGATGCAACACAAGGCGGCTGCGAGGCCGGCGACTTTCTTGGCTTGAGGCGGAAAACTGGCGATCAGTATGTCAACGCCCAGGTGCAGGTTTTTCTTCACCGCATAGGACGCGCCCAGCAGCACCAGCCAGGCGAACAGGAATACTGTCGCCTCCAGCGCCCACAGGATGTTGTCGTTGAAGACGTAGCGCGCGATCACATTGGCGAAAGTGATCACCGTCATCAGGCCGAGGAGGACCGCGATCAGCGTTTCCTCGATCCTGTCTCCGATCCCCCCGGATGCGGATTCCTGACGATCAGACATGCCCCGGCCCCCTCTTGCCCGACGGCATCGCTCCGGCGATCCCCCATGTGCAAACCGGGCGGCCCACGCCTGCGGGCCGCCCGGTCCGCCTACTGAAAGGCAGGGGTCAGCTGGGCGAGTTGGACGCCTGGGCTGCCTCGATCAGGTCCTTGCCCACGTCCTTTTCGAACTTCTTCCAGACGGGCTTCAGGGCTCCAACCCAGGCCTTGCGCTGTGCGGCCGTCAAGGTGCGGACCTTGCCGCCCGCCTCGATGATCTTCTTCTTGTTGAGCTGGTTGACGGCGTATGATTCCTTGTTGCGGGCTACGGTCACCTCTTCAAGGATCTTCGCGAGCTGGTTGCGTGTGCCCTTGGGCAGGCCTTTCCACCACTCCGTGGAGGTTACGACCAGGTAGTCGATGATCCCGTGGTTGGTTTCGGTCACGCCGTCCTGGACCTCGAAGAATTTCTTGCCGTAGATGTTCGACCAGGTGTTTTCCTGCCCCTGGATGACCTTGGTCTGCAGCGCGCCATAGACCTCCTTGAAGGCCATTTTCTGCGGGTTCGCGCCAAGCTGCATGAACTGGGCCACCAGCACATCGGAAGCCTGGACCCGGAACTTGAGGCCCTGGGCGTCGGTCGGATTGATCAGTGGCTTGCTGGCCGACATCTGCTTCATGCCGTTGTGCCAGAAGGCCAAGCCCTTGAGACCGCGCCGGGTCATCGAGTTTTTGAGCTTCTGTCCGGCCTTGGAATTCTGGAAGCGGTCGACAGCGTTGATGTCTTCAAACATGAAGGGTAGATCGAAGATGCGGAATTTCTTGGTGAATTTTTCGAACTTCGATAGCGATGGGGCCGCCAGCTGGACATCGCCCTGTAGCAGGGCTTCCAGGACCTTGTTGTCGTCGTAAAGGCTGGAGTTGGGATAGACCTTCATGCAGGCCTTGCCGTTCATCTCGGTGTTGACGCGTTTTGCGAGAAGGGTCGCTGCGATCCCCTTCGGATGCTTGTCGGTATTGGTGACGTGGCTGAATTTGATGACGATCTCGCCGCGGTCGCAGTTGGCCGCTGCGGGACTGGAAAGAATGGCGACGGCCGCGCCAGCGGATGCCGCAATCAGAAGCTTGTTCATGAAGTCTCCCTTCGAGTAATCGTGCCGGTCTAGGCGATTGAGAATCCTGGGCGAGTCCCTTGCCGCGCCCCTCGATCCCCTTTTCGGGCGGTCCACTTTTATTCTTATTTCTATTGAGGTTGGCGTATGACCAAAGACTAACATCGCGCCTCGGTTGACAGAAATGTTTTTTTGAAGCGCGTGGCCAAGGCAACAGAAACGGCCCCGCCCTTGATCAGGGGCGGGGCCGCATGCCAAGCGCGTTTGCGCCGCGGCTTGGTTATGGGCCAGCGGACCGCGGATCAGGCGGCCGGATAGGCCGCCGCCGGGCCCCCGAGCCGCCGGCACAAGATGATTGGGGCGACCCGGGGAATGTGCACCGGTCGTGCGACTGCGAACCGACCACGAGTTAGAACCGGGCGTTCGCCCAAGCCGCCACATGGTTGAAGAAATTCTTACGGGTATTGGAATTGTCTTTGCCCGTGACCTTGGAGCATTTCTTACCGGGGCGACGAGATGGGTTGCGCCTTCAACGATGACCAAATCCTTGTCCTTGCTTTTGGCCGTTTCGTAGAGGATTTCGTTGCCGCGCATGAAGTCGTGCCCCTGCATGGCGCCGAATGGCACCGGCACGGTGATATGCTGGATTGCGCAAGGCATCGAGTCGTTCGACGAGCACCAATCGATGCCGTCCATCGAGTTCGTCGACCCAATCGCGCCGGCGCCGGGGAATGCCCCGATCGTTCCGAGCACCGCACCCCGGCGCCACGGCCTCAATTCAGATCAGTCCAATCCCTTGAAACGCCGGATGAGGCCGTAGACCATGGCGCTCAATCCAATAACGATCATGGTCCAGAAGATGACGAGGAACGCGATCGGGTGTTCCGCCCCGTCGATGCTGTTTCCAAAACGCACCGGAGCGACCCCGAACGCGGCGGCGACCAGGGCGATCCCGATGATGATCGCCCCGCCGACGATGTTGCCGTTGGCCTTGCCCTTGATCATGGCGGTGCCGTCCGCAACACCCCGGTGATCGCCGCGCCTAGTTATGGGCCAGCGGACCGCGGATCAGCCGGCCGGCGAGCGCCCCGGTGTGTTCGCCGTCACGCATGAACACGTCGCCGTTGACGATGGTGGCGAGGATCCCGTCCGACTTCTGGATGATGCGCGGCGCGCTGGCCGGCAGGTCGTGGGCCAACACCGGCATGGTCGGCGCGATGGTGTCCGGATCGAAGATGCAGACATCGGCGTGGCTGCCCTCGTTCAGCCGCCCACGCCCCTCCAGCCCAAAGAAGGCGGCGACGTTGTAGGTGATCTTGCGCACCGCGGTTTCCAGTGGGATGGCCTGCTTCTCCCGCACCCAGTGGCCCAAGAGATGACCGTGGATCGGGTTGATGGTGGTCGCCACATGGGCCCCGGAATCGGAGAACGTCACCGCCGAGCTGGGATGGCGGATGCAGGCCAGC
>JAHEKA010000211.1 GCA_024638585.1 Rhodospirillales bacterium | reverse complement strand
GAGTTCCTCAAGGGACTTGGCATCGGCGCTCGTGCCAAGGAGCGAGACAGTGGCAACAGCCGCGCCGGCTGCGAGAAGAGTTCGGCAAATCGCGTTCATTTCAAGCCTCCCATGGCTTTATTGGCTGTATTGGCCGGAACGTTCGAACGGGCCTAGTTGGGCCAAGGGCCCCGGGGCGCATGCCCTTCTCGGCATGAGCCCAATGATTATCACCGCCTAGCAAGCAGGCAGTGCATCTCTTCATATTGGCGGTTTCACACCGCGTTGGGGAAATGATGCCGTGGGAACGGCAGCAGAGTCAAACGGGTTGGCCGTCTTTCTCAGGGGCGTCGTCGGGCGCGTCCGAGTCCGCACCCTGTTTGTTCAGGGCCAACCACTCCAAGATGAAGGCGTCGATCGCCGCTTCGCCGTCGCTAAATGACAATCCGACGAAGGTGGAGGTCACGCGCGCCACGCGGCCCGTCATGGAGCCGAAACTTGGGATCTTGATGGTCGCCCAATCGCCGAGCCGCAGGTGGGCCTCGACTTCGACCAGCGCACCGCCCGCCGAGATGTTTTGAACACGGCATGGCACGACCACACCCCCGGCGTGGAGGAAGCCCGCCATCGGGATGTCATGGCGGGGATGCCGCCTTTGGTCGCTTCCGGTATCCTTCATTTTCGGCCCGGTGATTAGACGTTCCGGCTACGGCCGTCTCGGGCCGTAGGGTCGATATCCGGTTATGACGCAGAAATCTCAAGAAAATCTAAACGAATTGGGCGCCCTTCCATTGCCAGCCCAAGGCGGCGCAGATACGCTTCACGCATTCAGGCCGGGCTTACCCGGCGCTGGTCGAGAGGAGGCACAAGATGCGGGACAGCCTGACCCGGGCCGGATTGGCCGTTTTCCTAAGCTTTTCTGGACTTGCCGCACCCTTGGACCCGGCCATCGGCCAGTCCGACGGCCCGGCAGGCCCCGTCGACCTGGAGCTGGTCCTGGCGGTAGACGCGTCGGGGTCGATCGACGAGGACGAATTTCGCCTGCAACGCCAGGGCTGGGCCGAGGCCATCACCCATCCCCGGGTCCTTGGCGCCATCAGATCGGGCGGTCATGGCGCGATCGCCGTGATGTATCTGGAATGGGCTGCGATCGGCTGCGAAAACGTCGCCGTCAAATGGGCGCGCATCTCCGACCCCGTGTCCGCCCAGAAATTCGCCAACGCGATCAACAAGGCCAAGCGGCTCGACTGCTGGGGTGGCAACGCGATCGGCGACGCCGTCTCCTTCTCGACCAAAAGCATCCTGACCAATCGGTTCGATGCAAAGCGCAAAGTGATCGACGTCTCCGGTGACGGCCCCAACACACTGGGCTCCCCGGTGGAACTTGCCCGGGAGCGCGCGGTGGCGCTCGGCATCACGATCAACGGGCTGGTGATCATGGACCCCGGCCGATTCTTTTACGCGCCGGGCGGCGGGACGCTCGAGGACTATTACCGCAACGCCATCGCCGGCGGCACGGGCTCCTTCGTGATGGTCGCCAAGGGGCGCAGGAATTTCCGCCAGGCGGCACTGGCCAAGCTGGTGCGCGAAATCGCCGCGCGGCCCGACGGGCCCACGGTGCGCGGAAAGACGGTGGCCGCCCTTAAAGATCGCAGCGGAGCGGGAGCAGAAAGGCGGTAGCGCTAGCGTCCCAGCACTGCATCTCGGGTGGAACCGGCAATCGCCATGACCTCATCGATCAGGTCCGAGGCAACCCCAAGCTCCTCCAGCGTCGCCTGCAGGTGGCCGGCAACGGCGTCGAAATGGCTGTCGTTCAGACCTCCGGCCACGAGATGGGCGTGGGCATCGGTCAGATCCTTTCCGCTATAAGGAAGCGGAGCGCCGAAGGCATAGGCGAGGAACGCCTTCTGCTTGGCCCGCTGCTTGGCCATATCGACGTTTGCGAAGAAACCGTTGATGGCCGGATCCGCGAGGACTTTCTGATAGAAGGTATCGACGGCGGCGTCGATCGCCGCCATGCCGCCAAGGCGTTCGAACAGGTTCTGGTCTTGGACTTGAGTTGCATTCATGCTGCGTTCTTTCCCGTGGGTAAGGTGATACAGGTCTCCGCGCGGCCGAGACACCACCCCCCGGGGACTCGACCGGCGCACCCTAAGGGGGCCACGTAAAGGAAGGATTAAACCTAAACCCGCGCGCTAGCCCGGCTGCGCCATGGCGCGCTCGACCAGCGCGCGGCGGTCGGCCGGCAATCCGGCGGCCAAGGATACGGCCTGGGCACGTCCCTGATCCGACATCTTGAGAAGCGTCTTGCGGACGATATCGACCACCTTCGCGTCCTCGTGCTTGCGCGAGAATTCGGCGAAATGATGCTCGAGGAAGACCAGACATGCGGCGTCCTCCAAGGTCTGCGCCTCCGCGTCGCGCTTGAGGCCCTTCTTCTGCAGAAGATCCGCCACCCGGGCAATGACCTCCGGTCCATATCCCGCTTTCGCCAGGATCTCACCGGCGGTCTCGGCATGAAATCGCCCAAGATCCCGCCGCCACCTGAGATATCCCTCGCGTCCCTTTGGGTAATCGTCGCGGGGAATGCGCCAACGCGCGATGTGCTGGGACCGGGCCGCCAGGCGCAGCTGTTCCGAGGCTTCGGGTGCGAGCCGCAGGAGCCAGCCGCTCATCCGCCGGCCATACAGCAATGCCGCGGGCGCCGGCTCTCCCCGGGCTGTTTCGGAGGTGGGGTCTTCAGCGTTCAACGCGTCGATCGCGGCGATGGCGGCGGCGAAACGTCCGCCGGCGGCATCCTGTGGTGGGAGGGTCACCCGCGGTCGATCGGCTGATTGTTGTTCTGGCCGTCGAACCATTGGTTCCGGTTGCTCTTGGGCGCGTCCGGGTCAACGGCGAAACGCCGCGCACCCTCTGAACGCATGTCGTAGGACGCGACCTGAAGCAATTCCAAGGTCTCATCTTCGGACGCCTTTTCGAACCAGTAGCGCGCACCACGCGGTGTCACCACCCCTTCGAAGGGGCCATATTCGCCCACCAGTTTGTCGCCCGGCCCATAGAATCGGGCCCGGCCGCGCAACACCATCCAGAAGCTGTCCATGCCCTCATGGTAATGCAGCACGTTCTCTCCGCCGTCCTCGATGACCTGGACCACGCCCCTCATAAGATCGGTGCCCGCAAGGCGCACCAGCCCCTTGTTTGCCTCTCCGAGGTTTTCGGGCCTGGCATAGGAATAGCCCAGCATGCGCCGCTCGGCCTCTTCATGCAGCGCAATCTGTTCCGGTGTTTCCTGGATATCTTGGGTCGCCATAGTTTCCTCTCTCGGTTCGACTCTTTCTTCTGCCACCACCAGTACCGCGAAGGCGGCAGCCTCGAGTTCATGTCCGTACTTGGCGCAACTATAGCACCGGCCGGTTTCATGGCCCTACAAGGAATGCGGGAGCCCCCTTTCCAGGGCATGATCTGCAAGAAAAAGGGGACGGCGCGCGGGCACCGTCCCCCATGAATCGAGCCGTTAACGGCTATTTACAAGCGACACTCTTGGCCAGCGTCTTGTGGCCTTCATAAGTGACCGCGCATTCCATGCCGGCTTTGAGCGCACCGCGCTTGGCCTTCTTGCCGCCAATGGTCACCTTTGACCGCTTCGAGCGGCGGCTGACCGAGGCGTAGACCTTCTTGCCCTGGTCCGTGAAGTAGATCTTGGACCCCTTCTTATTGGCCTTATTCAGCTTGACCTGGACGGTACGGTAGTTGGTCTTGCGTTGCTGCAGGCCCTTCTTTGAGGCCAGCACCGCCCGAGCCATCTGGACCACGTCGGCCGGCGTATCCCAGATCTTCTTGACCAGGGCTGCGACATCGGTACCGGACATGGGGCTGAGCGCCACATTCAACTTGGTGGCATCGGCGACGAACTTGGGATCCTTCATGGTATCCATAAAGGCCGCCTGCAACGCCTTCACCCGGTCACCCGGGATCTTCGGCGGGCCGAAATAGGGCCGGCCCATGTCGTTGGGCGCCGAGAACAGGGTCAGCATCTGCTTTTCTTTCTCGTTACGGCCGAGATCGATCAGCAAGGGTACGTTGGGTATTTTCGGATGCTTGTTTAGGCCAATCTGAACAAAGAGATGGACCTTCTTATCGAAATACCAGCTCCTGTAGCGCGCCATCAAAGAATCCCAACCCATGCCGCAACGCCCGGTCACCTCGTTCCGCTCCATGGCGAGGTGAACCTGGGTCGATCCCGGATAGCCCAAGATAATCTTCATCTTGGTGCCGGCGACCTCATTGAGGACCTTCGGAAAAATGGTGCCGGAACTGGCCGGGCCGCTGGAGCCCATGGTGGAGACCTTCTCCTTGACGTCGTTCAGGTCCTTGAAACCCGACGCGTGCCAGGCGATGCAGGTTCCCACTTCACGGTTCGCACTGCCGATCCAGGTCAGCTCGGTGGGATCGACGTCGACCGCCTTCTTCGGATACATCTGTTTGTCGAAGAAAGTGGAGCGCACCAAAATGCCGAGCACGGTACCGTCCCTGGGCGCGCGTTTCGCCACGTGGGCCAGAGCCCGCCGGCCGCCGGCGCCCGGCATGTTCTTCGGTACGAAGACCGGCTGACCGGGAATGTGCCGGCCCATGTGCCGCCCCAGAAGCCGGCCATACTGATTGTAGCCGCCGCCGACCGTCGAGCCGATGAGGATGGTCATTTTCTTGTTCTTGTAGAAATCCGACACCGCGTCCGCCTTGGCGGAACCCGCTGCCGTCACCGCAAACGACGCGCCCAGCGCCATTGCAGCGATTGTCCGAATACTCGAGATCATATCTACCTCCCGTGATTGTCGTGTCATTTGCGTGCGTTCATGTGTGTTCGAATTTTCTTGCTGCCCAATCTATGTTCGGCTTGCTATCTCCCTAATCGGCGCTTGTGACCGAATGCAGGGCCATGGTGGCCACGGGACCTGATGAAAGGCCGCGACCCCAGCCCCTAGCGTTGGTCAGACGGAGAACAACTCCGCCGCGTTGTCGTGAAGGATCGCCTTTTTTTCCGCATCCGTCAGATTGTTGGCGGCGCGTAACTCCTCCAGATTCTCCGGGAACTCCCCGTCCCAATGGGGCACGTCGGTGGCATAGATCAAGTGCTCCGCACCAACGAAATCGACGGTCTCGCGCAACAGCGATTCCTTGCCTTCCAACGAGACCTTCAGGCTGGATTCGCGGAAGGTATCGGAGG
>JAHEKA010000210.1 GCA_024638585.1 Rhodospirillales bacterium | reverse complement strand
CTGGGATCGGGCGGGCCCAGCCGGATCGGCCAGGGGGCCGGCTTGTCGACCGATCAGGGGGTTGCCCTGATTCGCCGGGCCGTCGATCTTGGCGTCAATTTCCTGGACACGGCGGAGAGCTACGGGACCGAAGGGATCGTCGGCGCCGCTTTGAAGGAAATGCCGCGCGATTCGGTGATCCTTTCGACGAAATACTATCCCGAGGGCGCGTCCGCCGATCGCATCGTCCGGGCGCTCGACGAATCGTTGCGCATCCTCGGTACCGAGTACCTCGATATCTTCCACCTCCATGGCGTCATGCCCGATGAGTACGACCGTGTTGTCGATAGGATCGTGCCGGCGCTGCTGCGGGAACGGGAGCGCGGCAAGTTCCGCTTCCTCGGCATCACCGAACGGACCTCCATGGACGTCGAACACGCCGCGTTGACGCGGGCGCTGGCCGATAAGTGCTGGGACGTGATGATGGTCTCCTTCAACCTGATGCACCAGGGTGCGCGCACCCATCTCTTGCCGCAGGCGAGGGAGCGAAATCTGGGCACGCTGATCATGGCGCCGGCCCGCTGCGGTGTCGGCACCCCGGACCGGCTGGCGGCAGCGGTCAAGGAGTTCGTGCGGGACGGCACCCTGCCGGCGGCCCTCGGCGAGACCGACGATCCGTTGGGGTTCCTGGTTCACGATGGGGGGGCGAGCAGCCTTCTGGATGCCGCCTACCGCTTCGCCCGTCACCAATCCGGTGCCGATGTCGTCCTGTTCGGCACCGGCAACCTGGATCACCTGGAAGCCAACATCGCCTCGCTTCTCAAGCCGCCCCTCCCGGAGGCCGACGTGGAGCGGTTGATCACGTTGTTCGGGCACCTCAAGGGCATCGGGCTCAATCAGAGCCAGCGGGATCAAGCGACGGCCCCTTAAATCGCTGAGGCGGCTGTTTAGCCCTGCGCGCTGGACGCTGGGGGGCGAAAGATCGCCCACAGGCCGCAGCTGAGGACGAGCAGGAACCCGCCGACCCAGTAAAAGCTGTGTTCCAGGCCCACCAACGAGACCACCCCGCCCATGATCGGCGGCACGATGGTCTGCATCAGCCGATTGATCGAGATGCGCAGCCCTACCACGGCGCCCTGTGACCCGGGCGGTGCGGCTTTCGAGGGGATCACGATCATCAGCGGTTGGCTGATCCCGACCATGATTCCGCGGACGACCGACAGGGCCAGCAAGGAGAGGAAGGCGGCAAAGAACGGCGTGACCATGATCGTCGCGATCGCCCCCACCACCGTCGCATTGAGCAGCAAAATATCCCCGGTACGCCGGGCAAGCCGCGTCGCCCCGGCCGTGCCCCCGAGGCCGGCAAGGTTGAGCCCGGCGAAGATCAAGCCGATCAGGGTCCCGGTCAGGCCAACCTCCTTCATATAGGCGATGAAGAAAGAGCCGTGGATCGCGCTGCCGGCGATGTTGAGCACCGATCCAGTCACCCCGACGGCGACCAGCGGGATGGCGAGCAGTGAGAAGGTCTTGGTGTAATCGTCCAGACGGGGGAGCATGTCGCGGAGCCGCAAGGGTCCGGCGCCTTCCCCTGCCTTGGGCTGCGGCTCGCGGCGGGGCAGCATCAAGGCGCTGGCGATGAACAGCACGGCGGTGAGCAGTGTCACGCCGAATCCGCCCCATGGGCCGAATACATCCCACATGGCCCCGGCCAACACCGGGAACGCCAGGTGGCCGAGCCGATTGCAGAAGGAGACCTGCCAGGTGAGCGACGGGTCGCCCCGCATCAATTGCCCCACCACGGTCTGGGCGCCGACCCAATTCATCGTCGAGCTCAGACCCAGGACAAGGTTCAGGATGCCGGCCACCCAAATCCAGGGCAGCAACGGGAACAGGATCGGGATGATCAGGCCGATTCCCGCGAAGTACAGCATCACCTGACGCGCGCCGAAGCGGTCCATCAGCACGCCGCCGTGGATCGAAAACAGGAACGGCAAGAGCGATCGGGCGCCGATCACCATGCCGAAGGCAAAGGGAGTGGGTTCCAGATAGAGCGCCCAGAGCGGGACGACGACGTTGGTCGCGCCGTCTGAGAATAGACCGGAGCCGTAGATTCCAAGACGCGTCCTGAGCGGTACTGTCTTGGCAGTTTCCCCCGTCATTGGTCCCCCGGCACCGGCGCTCGCGTTTCGGCCGGGACTATATCCTTAGAATCAGGGAATGTCCGCTCCAGGTCGCGGCCAGGCTTTGGCGTGACGCCGGGTCTTCAGCCCGCGGCGGGGATCGGGGTTCTCTCCGCCGCCCGGCGCTGCGCCGCCAGACGGAACGGCGCGTTGGGCGCCCCGAAACCGGTATATCCCGATTCCCGCTGGACGAATTCGAAGAACAGGCCGTTATCGATGGTCCTGCTGAAGAGCTGGAGGTACCGGCCGGTCTCGTCTTCGTCGTACATGATGTTATGGGCCTTGAGCCTTTCCAGGAAATCGAGATCGAGATCGAACCGGGCGAGAACGTCGTCGTAGTAATTCCGGGTCTGGGGCAGGATCTCGAATTCCAGGTTCCGCAGCCGTTCCGCCAGGGCGAAGATGTCGTTCGTCGCGAAGGCGATATGCTGAACCGCCGGGCCGCGGACCGAGGAGAGGAATTGGCTGGCCCGGGTATAAGGCGCGTCACTGCCGTTCAGCGTCAGGTGCAGCACCCGGTCTTCCGTCCTGATGACCTGGCTCTTGATCAGACCGTCGGGGTCGACGACGTCGAAGAGCGGGGACTTCAGAGTGTCGAAGATGGTGGTGTAGAACAGCGCCCAGCTGAGCATCTCGTCATAGCCCATGGTCTGGGCGATATGGTCGATATGCGACATCAGGGCTGGGGCATCGGCAGTGCCCGTGTCGACGAAATCGCTCCGCCAGATGTCCATGCCTGGATCGATCAGCCGGATCACGCTGTGACCCACGCCCTTGATGGTGGGAATTTGCGCTTCGCCTTCCGCCACGGTCTGCACGAAGTTGGCCGCGCCCAGGGCGAGCGCCCGGGCATGGGCGGCGGCGGCATCGTCGACAACGAAGCCGATATCGGTGACCGTGGTGCCGTGTTCGGCGACGGCCTCGGCGGCGTATCCCGTCGGCTCCGTATCGACCAGAAGGTTCAGCCCGCCCTGCTGCCAGCGCGACACCGCCTTGGTCTTGTGATGGCCGGTCAGCTGGAATCCCAGATGGCGGAACAGGTCCTCGAACCCTTCCCGTTCTTCCGGACGGGTGGCGAATTCGATGAAGGCGACATCGGAAATCTTAGCCTTGTCCGGCAAGCGCGGCAGTTGGGCGGCTACGGCACCGGCGTTTTCGCCCAAGTCCCGGCGCACCGAATCCATCAGGTTGATCAGGGATCGATGGCCGTCATTGGCGACCAGCGGCGCGTTGCCGCGCCGGAACTGATCATTGAATATCTCCAGGCTGATCGGACCTTTGTAATCGGTCGCCATTACGGCTTTCATGAACGCCGGCAAATCCAGATCGCCTTCGCCCGGCATATTCCTGAAATGGCGCGACCAGAACAGAAAATCCATCTCGATCAAGGGTGCGTCGGCGAGCTGGACGAAGAAGATCTTGTCCCCGGGAATCCTGCGGATGCTCTCGGGATCGATGCCGCGCGACAGGCTGTGAAAACTGTCGAGGATCAGGCCGATGCACTCATGATCCGCCCGCCGCACGACCTCCCAGGCGTCGCGATGATCGTGGATCTGGCGCCCCCAGGCCAGGGCCTCATAGCCGACGCGCACGCCGAAGCCCCTGGCGATGTCGCCCAGTTCTGCAAAATCCTCGGCGCAGCGGTCGATCCCGCCCAGGCTTTCCGGATGGACCGAGGAACAGACCAACATCAACTCGGTGCCCAACTGGTTCATCAGCTCGAATTTTCGTTCCGCCCGGGTGAAGGAGCGGCGCCGCAACGGACCCTCGGGAAGCCCTTCGAAGTCACGAAACGGCTGGAACAGCATGATGTCCAAACCATGGTCCCGGACCATCTTGGAGACATCGGAGGGGCTGAGATCAAAGCTGATGAAATCCTGTTCGAAGATTTCGATGCCATCGAAACCGGCGTCGGCAATGGCCGCGAGCTTTTCCGAAAAATCACCCGAGATGGAAACGGTCGCGATGCAGGTCTTCACGTGGCTACTCTCCCCATGGCATTCCATGGATCTGGCATGGACGAAGCCAGTCATCCGATGGCGGACGAATCCCTCAACGGCACGCTTCGTTCGCAGGGCCCCAGCCTAAAACAGAGACGTTGCCGCTGTCTCTAATTTCGTAGCATTTCGCCATGGCACGCTTATCCGCGCCGCAGCGACGCCACCTCGAGGCGAACACAGAATCGCAAGAAGCGCCCGTTGACCCCGGCTGGAGGAATGGTGGACAATCAATCACCATTTTCTGCAGTGCTACTGTCGATTTGGAATTTTTCGGGGGGTAACGGAGATGAGCCGGGGAACAAAGAATCCGGCGGGGTCACTCATAGATGAGGACCGGGGCGTCACGGCAACGGAATACGCCATCATCGCGGCGATCATCGCGGTCGTGCTGGTCGCCGCGATCGGGTTCGTCGGCAGCGAACTGACACGCTCCTATTTGGGTCTCGCCAACACGATGGCGAGCAGCTAGGGACACTCGCAGCTCGTCACAGGCGCCCTCGCGCGTCCCTCCAGGCGCGGTGGGAGCGGCGGCGGATTGACCCGCCTTCAGGTCTTGTAATCAGGATAGAGTTGGTCAACAAGCCGCAGGTTCATGCCCCATTCGGGACCACCAAGCGGCTGATTGGGCCGGCGCGCCTTCACCTGCTCCTTTGTGTAATCAAGGATATCCTCCGGGATTTCCCTGATTTCGGTCCCCAACGCCATGACGCGCTCCTGCAACTCGCAGGCGCCGATCAGCCGGCGCATGTAGGAAATCGCCTCACCGATGGTCCGACCGACCGACAGCAGCCCATGGTTCCACATGATCATGGTCTTCTTGTCGCCCAAATCGCTGACGATCCGCGGCGCTTCGTCGGCTTCGCGCGCATAGCCCTCGAACTCGTGATAGCTCACCTCGCCATGCAACTGGCAGCCCGTCTGATCGAGGATCATGAGCCCGCCTTTGGTGGCTGAGATCACCACGCCCGGGGTCGGATGGGTGTGGCAGACACACGCGAGTTCAGGCTTGGCCTTAAGGATGGCGCTGTGGAAATTGAGGCCCGCGGGG
>JAHEKA010000209.1 GCA_024638585.1 Rhodospirillales bacterium | reverse complement strand
CCCAGTTGGGAATGGTGCGGCGCAGGTAGGCGCTCTCCTTTGGGGCGTTGATCCCGAAATGCAGGCCGCCCGGCGAGTTGGGGCCGGCGGGATAGACCTCGAAGCGCGGCGCCTTGGGATTATGGCCGCAGCCGAGCTCATGCAGGCGGCCACCGATCAGGTATTCCCGCATGCTTTCCGCGGCCAATGACTTGCCGTGCACCTTGGTCACGAAATCGTCTTTGAATTCGACGGCAATCTCGTCCTCGAACGGCTTGGGATATCCCACCGCCCATTGCGGGAACACCACGCCCTCCATCTTGGCAAAGGCACCGGGCTCGCGGCCATGCGCGGTATTGCCGTAGAGGTTGGGTCCATGGGTCGGCAGGTAATGAACGTAGCAGCCGGGTTCATCCGCCGTGTTGATTCCTTTCCACCGGGTGATGCCGAGCAGCGTGTCCGTCATCTTCGGCGTGAAGGAAATGGTCAGGTCGGTCCCGCGCGAATCCGTGAACTGCATGTCGAAGTCGACACCCCGCGGATAAAGGCGCGCGGTGGCGCGGATGATCTCACCCACCAGGTCGACCGGGAACCGCGCCTGGGGCGTGTCCAGCAGGTCGAGGTTGCGAAAATAGGTGATCTTGACCCAGCGCTGCCCTTTTTCCTTGCGCAGCTTGTTGGCGAACGGACAACCGGTGGAGGCAAACCAGGAGGAGACGACGAACTCGCTCTCCTCCAGCAACGGCCGCGCCATCTCGGGGATCTCGGTGATCCGGGTCGAAGGCCACATGAATTCGCGGAAGGTGGCACCGTTGGCCCGGGCAATGCCGGAAATCGCCTCCACCACCCGGCGGTCGAGCCGAGGATCGGTGAGGAAGGCGACCCGCTCGCCGGGCCGGATTGCGAACACCTTCATGAGATTGGCATAGGCCTGAAAACGGTTGCGCAAGGCGACCCCGTCGGGGACAGCGGCGGGCGGCATGGCGGCCGCGGTTTCGGATGCGCGAATATCGTCGATGGTGGGCGGCGTGTGGCTCATCATCCTTCCCCCTGTCTTGGCACGGTCTGTTCCGCGTTTCTTACCAGATACATTGGTAGCACGAACCGGCGGCGGGGCACAGGGCCGCGCGCTTCGAAGGCGTTCGGCCGGCTGCGCAACGCGTGCGGATAACCTTAATATTACAGGGGGTTATCGTGTTTTTCTCGGTTTTTCCGTAGGTTGCGACCGGGGCTCGAATATTTTTCTGAAAAATAGCGCGGAATGGGCGCAAAATCCTGGACGCAAGCCACCCATTTGACACATTATGCGGGCCGCACACAATTTGGCGCCTAATTGAGATTAAGTAATGAAACCCACCGACACGTCGGAGCCGGACTATTTTCATCGTGTCGTTGATTGCCAATGGGCTTGTCCCGCCCACACCGCAGTCCCCGAATACATCCGGTTAATCGCCCAGGGCCGCTTCACCGACGCCTATATGGTGAACCGCGAGTCCAACGTGTTTCCCGGCATCCTCGGCCGGGTCTGCGACCGCCCGTGCGAGCCCGCCTGCCGGCGCGGGCGCATGGACCAGAAAGAGCCCGTCGCCATCTGCCGCCTCAAGCGGGTCGCCGCCGATTACCGCGACGACATCAGCGATCTCCTGCCAAAGGCACCGGAGCAAAAGAACGGCAAGCGCATCGCCCTGGTGGGCGCCGGGCCGGCCTCGCTGACCGTGGCCAATGACCTGATCCCGCTGGGATACGACTGCACCATCTTCGAGGCCTTGAATAAGGCCGGTGGGTTGATGCGATCCAACATTCCCTCCTTCCGCCTTCCGGCCCGGGTGCTCGACGAGGAAATCGCCCAGATCATCGACATGGGCGCGGACCTGCGCCTCGGCACCCGGGTGGACAGCATGAAGGCGTTGCTCGATGAAGGGTTTGACGCCGTGTTCGTCGGCACCGGGGCGCCCAAAGGCAAGGAGCTTGACCTGCCGGGACGCCATGAAGCCGATGCAAATGTCCATATCGGCATCGAGTGGCTGGAATCGGTCGCCTTCGATCATATCTCGACCATCGGCAGCCGGGTGCTGATCATCGGCGTCGGCAACACCGCCATGGATTGCTGCCGCACCTCGCTCCGGCTCGGTGCGAAAGACGTGAAGGTGATGGCGCGCAAGCCCCGGGGCTTCTTCAAGGCCTCCGACTGGGAGCTCGAGGACGCGGAGGAAGAGCGGGTGGAGATCATCATCAACCATTCGCCGAAGGAGTTCGTCATCGAGGACGGCAAGCTCGTCGGCATGACCTTCGAGAAACTGGAATACACCCTGGACGACAAGGGGCAGATCCTCGACCAGAACGTGGTCGAAGACGTGTTGATCCCCTGCGACGACGTGATTCTGGCGATCGGCCAGGACAACGCCTTTCCCTGGATCGAGCGCGACTGCGGTATCGAGTTCGGCAAGTGGGACATGCCGGTGGTGGACCGCACGACCTATCAGTCGAACCATCCGTCGGTGTTTTTCGGCGGCGATGCGGCGTTCGGTCCGGAAAACATCATCTGGGCCGTCGAGCATGGCCACCAGGCGGCGATCTCCATCCACAAACATTGCAGCGGCGAGGATGTCACCGACCGGCCGCCGCGCGGCGTCAACCTGCTGTCCACCAAGATGGGCATCCACGAGTGGAGCTACTCCAACGATTTCGAGCCCGCGGCCCGGCGCAAGATGCAGCATGTCGATCTCGAGGAGCGTTTCAAGAAACTCGATATCGAGGTGGAGCTCGGCTTCACGCCGGAACAGACGGCGACCGAAGTGGAACGCTGCCTCAACTGTGACATCCAGACCGTGTTCACCGACAGCCTCTGCACCGAATGCGATGCCTGTATCGACATCTGTCCGGTGGACTGCCTGACCATCGCCCCCAACGGGGACGAGGACGACCTGCGCGGCCGGCTGAACGCGCCGGCCACCAACCCGGATCAATCCCTGTTCGTCTCAGAGCCTCTGATGCATACGGGCCGGGTGATGTTGAAAGACGAGAACGTCTGTCTCCATTGCGGCCTATGCGCCGAGCGTTGCCCAACCGCGGCTTGGGATATGCAGAAGTCCGTCATAGAATTGCCGTATGCCGCAGACGGAGTGGGAGGAGCCACACCTTGCCAGCAGCGAAAAGCCGGCTGAACGATTTCTGTCTCAAGATCGCCAACGTCAACGGAACCGGATCGGCCAGCGCCAACGGGCTGTTGATGAAGGCGTTCTTCCGCATGGGTATTCCCGTGGTCGGCAAGAATTTCTTCCCCTCCAATATCCAGGGCATGCCGACGTGGTACGAGATTCGCATCACCAAGCATGGCTACAAGGCGCGGTCGGGCGATGTCGACATCATGGTCGCCATGAATGCCGAGACCTATGCCGATGACGTGAAGGAGGTCGCCCCGGGCGGCTACCTGGTTTACGATTCCACCTGGCCGCGGCAGAAGACCCTGTCTCGCCCCGACATCACCATTATCGGCATCCCGCTGGCGCAGATGTGCAACGAGCATTTCGCCAACCCGCGGGTTCGCATCCTGATGAAGAACATGGCCTATGTCGGCGCCGTCGCCGCCCTGGTGAATATCGACCTGGCCGTCATCCGCGAATTGATCGAACAGATTTTCGCCTCCAAGCCCAATCTCGTGCCGGCCAATATGGAGGCCATCACCCTCGGCTACGAATACGCCAAAGAGAATTACGATTGCCCCCTGCCGTTCCGGGTCAAGGCTCTGAACAAGACCAAGGGCCACATCATGATCGACGGCAACACCGCCGCCGGACTGGGCTGCGTTTATGCCGGCGCGACCGTCGGCGCGTGGTATCCGATCACGCCTTCGACCTCCCTGATGGACGCCTACAAGGCCTTCTGCAACCGCTATCGGGTCGACAAGAAGACCGGCGAAAAGCGCTTTTCCATCATTCAGGCCGAGGACGAACTGGCCTCCGCCGGTATGGTGCTGGGCGCCGGCTGGACAGGCGCGCGCGCCTTTACCTGCACGTCGGGCCCTGGCATTTCCCTGATGAGCGAACTGATCGGCCTCGCCTACTACGCCGAGATCCCGATGGTGCTGTTCGATATCCAGCGTGTCGGGCCATCCACCGGCATGCCGACGCGCACCCAGCAAGGCGACATTCAGATCTGCGCCTACGCTTCCCACGGCGACACCAAACACGTCCTGTTGTTCCCCGCCGATCCGGGGGAATGTTTCGATCAGGCGGTGGCCGCCTTCGACTTGGCAGAACGCCTGCAGACACCGGTCTTCGTGGTCTCGGATCTCGACATCGGCATGAACGACTGGATGTGCAAGGACCTCAAGTGGGACGACAGCTATCGGCCGGACCGGGGCAAGGTGCTGAGCGATCAGGACCTGGAAAAGGTCGAGAACTTTTACCGCTATCTCGACGTCGACGGCGATGGCATCCCCTATCGGACGCTGCCCGGCAGCAATCCCAAGGGGGTTTATTTCGCACGCGGCGCCGGCCACAACCGCTATGGCGGGCGCACCGAGGTGGGGTCCGAATACCAGGACGTGATGGACCGGCTGACTCACAAATGGCGCACGGCCGCCGATCTCGTTCCACCGCCTGTGGTGCGCCGGGCCAGAACCAAGACCAAGCGCGCCATCATTTCGGTGGGAAGCTGCGACGGCGCGGTGCGCGAAGCCATCGATCGCCTGAGCCGCCAAGGCGTCGCTCTCGATTACATGCGGGTGCGTGCCTTCCCCTTCAGCGGGAAGGTTGAGTCCTTCCTGGCCGATTACGACCGGATTTTCGTGGTCGAACAGAACCGCGACGCGCAGTTGAAGGGCATGCTGCTCAACGAAACCGCGGTGGAGAAGGATAAGCTGACCTCGGTCCTGCAATATGACGGTATGCCCATGGACTCGCGGGTGGTCGAAAACGCGATCCAGGATACCCTGGCCAAGGAGGCAGCAGCATGAGCTTTATCCGCAAACCCAAGGTTCCCCACGAGGGGCGCGAGCTCAATGCCCTCGGCCGGCCCCGATCGGATTACGACGGCGCGATGTCGACGCTGTGCGCCGGCTGCGGCCACGATTCAGTGACCGCCGCCATGACCCGGGCGTTTTTCGAGCTCTCCATCCCACCGCACCGCGCGGTCAAGATCAGCGGCATCGGATGTTCCTCCAAGACGACGGCCTATTTTCTCGGCCAGTCCCACGGCAACAACACCGCCCACGGCCGCATGCCCTCCATCGCCACCGGAA
>JAHEKA010000208.1 GCA_024638585.1 Rhodospirillales bacterium | reverse complement strand
GCGCCTCCATACCAGCACTGCGTTGCATCGCAGCATGGCTTGCTTTATAGAGGTGCGGGGTGCACTCGCATGAAAGACTCACGAAGAAGCAGGGGGGAGGAACATGAAAAATCCTCTTGAAAGTCTGCAGAATACGATCCTTTTGGGGATCGCCATCACCATCGTGATGGCTCTCATCGTCAAATACACATTCTAAGGGGGGACCAATGGGCTTTTTGACAGATCCTTATGCGGTTTTCTTGGTCCGCTGGTTCCATGTGCTCAGCGGTGTCATGTGGATCGGGTTGTTGTGGTATTTCAACTTCGTTCAGATCCCGAATATGCCGAAGATTCCCGATGATCAGAAACCCGCCATTGGTAAGGTGATCGCGCCGGCGGCGCTGTTCTGGTTCCGCTGGGCGGCGGCCTTCACCATCCTATGGGGCCTGATCCAGGCTTGGCAGCTCGGCTATATCGGCGATGCCTTGGCGCTTGGCCTCACGTCCAAGAATGCGGCCCATATGAGCATCGGCTTCGGCATGTGGTTCGGCCTGATCATGGCATTCAACGTCTGGTTCGTCATCTGGCCTAATCAGCAGAAAGCGCTGGGCTTGGTGGAAGTGGCCGACGAGGCGAAACCCGCTGCGGCTCGGACCGCGATGCTGTTTTCGCGGACCAACACCATGCTGTCGGTTCCGATGTCCTATTCGATGGTCGCCGTGCACATAACCTGACGCGGTCATCCGACCAATGCCGGCCCCTAAGCGGCCGGACGGACGGGGCGCTCAGGCGCCCCGTTCTTTTTTGCGGTGAGCCGGCGCGGGGTTAGGTTTTTCCGGACCCTTTGTTCAGTCTACCGCGATCAACAGAGCGGCGACCCGGCGGCCTTCGGCCTGCAGGAAATTGAAGGTGCGGCAGGCCGCGCCGGTGTTCATCAGGTCGACAGCGATGCCTGCCCGGCGCAAATGGTCGCGTTGGTCCTGATTGAGTTTCTCCGCCTCGACGCCGCAACCCACCAATAGGATGTCGGTCCCGGTTCCGCCGTCGGTCAGTGCGTCCAAATGGGCGCTCTCCAGACCGTCCAGGCTGGCGAGCGGGACCTCGATCACGCTTTTCTCGAGAACGATGACGGAGCCCTGGAAGCGGTGTTCGGAGATCTTGAATCCCCCGTTTCCATAAGCCTGGATCAGGCTGCGGTCGCCGGGTCTCAATGGGGTCAATTCCATGACGGGACTGTCCGTTGCGGAGGCTGGCCGGGCCGAGCCGCGGGGCCTCAGGACGCGGGTTGCTACTCGGCCGGTGTTTCCTGGCCGGTCTCGCTGCCGCCCACCGTGCCCCCGGAAATGCTCTCGCGGATGTTGAGCATCATCACCACGGGGGACGCCACGAAGATCGAGGAAAAGGTCCCGATCAATACGCCCCAGATCAAGGCGAAGGCGAAATCCTGAATCACCGCGCCGCCGAAGAAGAAGATCGCCAGCAAGGCCAGCAGGGTGGTAATTGAGGTCAGCAAGGTCCGCGACAGCGTCTGGTTGAGCGACAGGTTCAAAAGCTCTTCGATCGGCATGGCCTTGTATTTGCGCAGGTTCTCGCGGATACGGTCGAACACCACAACCGTATCGTTGATGGAATAACCGGCGATGGTGAGGATGGCCGCCACCGTCGCGAGGTTGAATTCATGCTCGTTCATCGAAAAGACCCCGATGGTGGAAACCACGTCATGGGTCAGGGCGACGATGGCGCCCACGGAAAACTGCCATTCGAAGCGGAACCAGACATAGACCATGATCGCCAGCAGTGAGAGCACGACGGCGATAATCCCGGCCTGGATCAATTCGCCACCTACCTTGGGCCCGACGAATTCCGTTCGGCGGTAACTCGCCACGTCCTGGCTCAAGGTCTCCTTGATCTTGGCGACCGCAAGTTTCTGGCCTTCCTCGCCCCCGGGTTGGCGCTCGATTCGGATCAGCACGTCCGTCGGTTGGCCGAATTCCTGGAGCGCCACTTCGCCGAGGCCGAGGCCTGAAAGCTTGGCGCGCAGGCCATCGATATTCGCCGGGCCGGGCGTGCGGACCTCGATCAGGATGCCGCCCTTGAAGTCGATTCCGTAGTTCAAACCCTGGATGGCAAAGAACCCGACGGACAACAGCATCAGCAAGCCGGAGAAGATATAGGCGATCTTGCGATAGCCGATGAAGTCGATCTTCGTGTTGGAGGGAACCAGCTTGATGGGGAATACGGCCATGATCGGGGTCCTATATGGGAAGCGTCTGCAGCCGGCGCCGGCGCAGCCAGGTCACCACCATCAGGCGCGTCACCATGATCGCCGTGAACATGGAAGTTACCAACCCGATCGACAGCGTCACCGCGAAGCCCTTGACCGGGCCGCTTCCGAACTCGAACAGGATGATGGCCGCGATCAAGGTGGTCAGGTTGGCGTCGATGATGGTGGTCAATGCCCGCTGGTAGCCCGCATCGATCGATGACAGAGGCGATCGTCCGGATTGCACCTCTTCGCGGATACGCTCGAAGATCAGCACATTGGCATCCACCGCCATGCCGATGGTGAGCACGATACCGGCGATGCCGGGAAGGGTCAGCGTGGCCTGCAGCAGAGACAGCCCGCCGACGATCAGGGTCATGTTCAGGAGCAAGGCGATATTGGCGAAAATGCCGAACAGGCCGTAGGACATCACCATAAAGATCAGCACGGCGATAAAGCCGATCAGACAGGCGATCTCACCCGCGGCGATCGAATCCGCGCCGAGGTCCGGACCCACCGAGCGCTGCTCCAACACGGCCATTGGCGCAGGCAGTGCGCCGGCGCGCAGCAGCAGCGCAAGATCCTGGGTTTCCGGGACGGTGAAACTGCCGGAAATTATGCCGCTGCCCCCCAGGATCGGTTCCTGGATCACCGGAGCGCTGATCACCTCGTTGTCGAGCACGATGGCGAAGGGCTTGCCGACATTGGCCTGGGTGACGCGTCCGAACTTCTTTCCGCCGATAGTGTCGAAGCGGAAACTTACTACCGGACGGCCGCGCTCGAAGGTCGGCTGGGCATCCACCAGGTTTTCGCCCGATACCATCACCCGTTTCTTGACGACATAGGTAATCGCCGGTGCGTTTTGTGCCTTCTCCTCTTTGCTGAGGCGCTGCTTGGCGAAAAAACTGCCGGCGGGCGCCACCGTGGGCAGGGGCATGCCGGGGGCAAACCGTTCGTCGAGCAGGTGGAAGGTCATTTTTGCCGTTTGGCCGATGATCTCGATGAGGCGTTCGGGGTTTGCCAGGCCCGGCACCTGCACCAGGATGCGATCGGCGCCTTGACGCTGAATGGTGGGCTCGGTCGTTCCGAATTCGTCGACCCGGCGGCGGACGATCTCGATCGATTGCTGCATCACCTGATTGTTGCGGTTGCGGATTTCATCGACGGTGTAGCTGATGGTGATCTGGGCGCCGCTGACCTCGACCAACGTGCCCGGTTCCAGCGGCCGCAAGAGCCGTGTCGCAAGTTCAAGATTTGTCTGCCCGCCGCTGCCCCGGCGGGCTTTCTTGTCGGGGTCGCGGATCACGACGACGGCCGTGTCCCCGCGAGGACCGATGCGGGTATAGCCGATCCGGTTGGTCCGCAGTTCCTGGCGCACGGCCTGGACCAGATTGCTGATCCGTTCCTTGAAGGCGGTCTTGATGTCCACTTCCAGCAGCAGATGAGAACCGCCGCGCAGGTCCAGGCCCAGGTTCATGGTCGATTTCGGGGCCCAGTCGGGCAGCGCCGCGCGTTGGTCCTGGGTCAGCACGTTGGGCGCGGCCAAGGCGATGCCCAACGCACAGAGGGCGAAGATGAGGATAATTTTCCAGCGCGCGAAATGAATCATGGGAACGGGGCCGCCTTCCTTACGGGGGAAAAGCCGTCGGCTACTTCTTGTCCTTGTCCGACGGTTCGTCGTCGGCGGCTTCGGTCCGGGCATAGACGCTGGAAATCATGCCTCGCATGGTTCGCACGCGCACGCCGTCGGCAATCTCGAGATCTAGCTCGTTCTCGTTCACCACCTTGATGATCTGGCCGATGATGCCGCCATTGGTCACGACCCTATCGCCGCGGCGCAGCTTGTCGAGCATTTCCCGGTGTTCCTTGACCTTCTTCTGCTGAGGCCGGATCAGCAGGAAATAGAAGACCACAAAGATCAGGACCAACGGCAGGAGGGTCATAATGTCGAAGCCGCCTGGGCCCCCTGCAGCCTGGGCATATGCGGGTGAAATGAGCATGAAGGTCTCCCCTAGGATCGTTCACTATTCTCGGCTGGTTCAGTGTTAGGGGGAATATAGTCGTCCCGCAACGGGTTGCAATTCAAACCTCAGGACTATTTCGGCACCCGTAGGCCTTGATCCGGCCCCCAAGGCGGGCCATGCTGCGCCCGTTTGACGCGGCGCCCCGGGGGCCGCTGGAGGCTTGGAACGGGCGGAAAACATGGTGGAAGACGGGATTGAACCCCTGCTGCGGCGTGTGGCCGACGCGCTGGAACGGCTGGCGCCGTCCGAAGACGCGGGTGTGGCCTTGGCCGACGCCGATGCCTATGTCTGGCACGCGGGGGACGGACGCGCCGAGCCGGTCGCCCGGGTCAACCGGGTGGCGCTTGACCTGCTCAAGGGGGTCGACAGCCAGCGCGACATCCTTTTTGCCAACACGCTTCGCTTTGCCAAGGGGCTGCCGGCCAATAATGCACTGCTCTGGGGCGCACGGGGAATGGGCAAGAGTTCCCTGGTGAAAGCAGTCCACGGCGCAGTCAACGACAAGCTGGGACGTAAGCGGGTCCAATCGCGCCTCGGCCTGATCGAAATCCACCGTGAAGACATCGCCTCCCTGCCCCGCTTGCTTCGGTCGTTGCGGTCGATGACGCGCCGCTTCATCGTGTTTTGCGACGATCTGTCCTTCGATGGCCAGGAATCGACCTTCAAGTCGCTCAAGGCCGTGCTTGAAGGCGGCATCGAGGGCCGTCCCGCCAATGTGATCTTCTATGCCACTTCGAACCGGCGCCACATGATGCCGCGCGACATGATTGAGAACGAACGTTCCACCGCCATCAACCCGGCGGAGGCTGTGGAGGAAAAGGTCTCGCTGTCTGACCGTTTCGGCCTGTGGCTTGGATTCCACGTATGTGACCAGGACACCTACTTCGACATCGTGCGCGGTTATGCCGACCATTTCGGGCTACCGATCAAGGACGAGGTGCTGATCGCTGGCGCCGTCGAATGGTCGGTGACGCGCGGGGCGCGCTCG
>JAHEKA010000207.1 GCA_024638585.1 Rhodospirillales bacterium | reverse complement strand
TAGGCCCGCCCATCACAAGCGCCCAGCGCACCGATGCGCCGCCCGGAGCCCGATGCGGTGGAAACGCTCAGGCATCCTCGGCGATGGTGAAGCGTGTGTTGCACTCATCGATGGCGTGCCAGGACAACTCCGCCCAGGCGGATTTGGCTTCTTCGTAAGATATGAAGGGACCGATACGCACGTCCTCGGCCCCAGGTGCCAGGTCCGAGAACCGCGTTGAGGCATACCTGCCGCCGATGACCCAATACGTGGTCATAGAGCTCCTCCTGAGCTCGGGTTCGCCGCAATTCCTTTGCGCTTCCCCATCCCGGCCCGTGGGCCGGAAACCGGGGAATGGGATTTAGAATCGCACAGGCTGATTTAAAAACCGTAAAATCCCGCCATGAGCCATTCTTCGCTGCGCGATTTCATCGCCACCCTGGACCAGCGCGGGGCCCTCGCCCGCGTTCATGCCCCGGTCTCCCCGTCGCTTGAAATGACGGAAATCCAAACCCGGCTTCTGGCCGAAAAGGGCCCGGCCGTCCTGTACGAGACCCTGGCCGGGGCGGGCGCGCCCTATGGAGCACCCTGGCCCACGCGGGTGCTTTCCAACCTGTTCGGCACCGTCGAAAGGGTCGCTTGGGCCATGGGCCGGGAGCCCGATGAGCTCCGCACGCTGGGCGAGACGCTGGCCTTCCTCAAGCAGCCGGAGCCGCCCGCCTCCTTCAAGGAAGCTGCCCGCCTGCTGCCAATCCTGAAAGCGGCGCTTGCGCGCAAGCCCAAGACCGTCACCAAGGCACCGTGCCAGGACGTCGTGCTGAAGGGCGCGGAGATCGACCTCGCCCGCCTGCCGATCCAGACCTGCTGGCCGGGCGAGCCGGCGCCGCTGATCACCTTCCCCCTGGTGGTAACCCAGGCCCCCGGCGCCGCGCCGGAGGATGCCAATCTCGGCATCTACCGCATGCAGGTGACCGGGCGGGACACGACCCTGATGCGCTGGCTGGCGCACCGGGGCGGCGCCCGTCATCACGCGCAACAGGGCCAGAGCGGCGGTGCATCCCTGCCGGTGGCCGCCGTCATCGGCGCCGATCCCGCCACCATCCTGGCCGCCGTCACGCCGGTTCCGGACAACGTCCCCGAATACGCCTTCGCCGGGCTGCTGCGCGGCAAGCGCACGGTGCTGACCGATTGTGTGAGCGTGCCGCTGAAGGTTCCCGCCGAGGCCGAGATCGTCATCGAGGGCCACGTTTCGCTGGAGGACACCGGCGCGGAAGGCCCCTATGGCGATCACACCGGTTATTACAACGCGGTGGATCGTTTCCCGGTCTTCACGGTCTCCGCCATCACCATGCGGAACGATCCGATCTATCTCACCACCTTCACCGGCCGGCCGCCGGACGAGCCTTCGGTGCTGGGCCTGGCGCTGAACGACGTGTTCGTGCCGATGCTGCGCCAGCAGTTCCCGGAAATCGTCGATTTCTACCTGCCGCCGGAGGGCTGCTCCTACCGCATCGCGGTGGTTTCCATCAAGAAGGCCTATCCCGGCCATGCCAAACGGGTGATGATGGGCATCTGGTCGTTCCTGCGCCAGTTTCTCTACACCAAGTTCGTCATTGTCGTGGACGACGACATCGACGTGCGGGACTGGGCCGATGTGATGTGGGCGGTCTCGACCCGCATGGACCCGGGCCGCGACATCACGATTATCGAGAACACGCCGATCGATTACCTCGATTTCGCCTCGCCGGTCTCCGGTCTGGGCGGCAAGGCCGGGCTGGACGCCACCAACAAGATCGGACCGGAAACCGCGCGCGACTGGGGGCGCGAGATTCGCATGGGCTCCGACATCATCGATGAAGTCACCCGCAAATGGGGCGATTACGGCCTGCCCGGCACCGGCGCCCCGATCTGGAAGGACAAGGGTTAGTGGCCCCCCTTGGTCAGCCGGACATTTCCCTGCGATACTGACAGCCCAAGGCCAAATACGCACTTTTCCCTGCCCCGCCCGAACGGTTTAGGATCGGGGCCACCCGTTTCCCGCTTCCGCGGGCTGTCCGATCCGTAACCCACCGCCGGCAGACCCATGGCTGACACCCCCAACGCAAGCGTCATCTGGAAGACCCTCAGGAACCGGAACTACCGCAACTATGCGGCCGGCAACCTGGTGTCTCAGATCGGCGTGTGGGTGCATCGCATTGCCGTCCAGTGGCTGACCTGGGAGCTGACCCATTCGCCCACCTGGCTCGGTATCATCGCCATCGCCGATGTCTTCCCCAACGTGATCATCGCGCCCCTGGCCGGCGCCTTCGCGGACCGGGTCGACCGGCTGCTGGCCATGCGCATCTATATCACCGCCTCCGCCGTCCTGCTGACCATCATCGCCGTCCTGGTCCTGAACGATGCCATTACAAGGGAACTGCTGTTGGTCCTGGTGCTGATCAACGGCGTCGTCATGGCCTTCTACAGCCCGGTGCGGCTGGCGATCGTCCATGCCCTGGTGGGCCGCGATCTCTTGACCAGCGCCATCTCGATCAGCGCCATGACCTTCAACCTGGGTCGGGTGGGCGGACCGGCACTGGCCGGGTTCATCATCCTCCATTGGGGGGTGGGGCCGGCTTTCGTCTTCACGGCGGTCGCCGACATGCTGTTCGTCGTGGCGCTGAGCATGATCCGACTGGTGGCACCGGAACGGACGCACCAACGCCAGACCCTTGGCAATATCCCGGCCGAGATCATGGAAGGGTTCCGCTATGCGCGCAGTCACCCGGGGATCTGGCCATTGCTGCTGATCCTGATGGCGACGACGCTCCTTTTACGCCCTTTCAACGAGCTGTTCGCGGGCTTCGCCGACGACGTCTTCGGCCGCGGCGCGGACGGCCTCGCCTGGCTCACCGGGATGTTGGGTCTCGGCGCATTCATCGGCAGCGCCCTGCTCTCCCGGCGCGACGGCATCGAAGGTTTGACGGCAATGCTGCTGACGACGGTGCTGGTCCTTGCCGTGGCGCTGATCGGCTTCACCGCCACCGATGTCTTCTGGTTCGCCTGCGCCTGCACGGTGATCGCCGGGTTCGGCCTGACCAACATCGGCATCGCCGAACAATCGCTGCTGCAAGCCGCGGTTTCGAGCAACATGCGCGGGCGGATCCTCAGCATCTATACAATGATCCATCGGGGCTTCCCATCCATCGGCGCCCTGATCATGGGCATGGCGGCATCGTATATCGGCCTGCGCCTGCCGGTCTTGTGCGGCGCCGTCCTTTTCGTCATTTTCTGGATCTGGGCGCGGCGCCGACAAGCGCGCATGGTTGCCGTCTTGGAAGCGCCTCCGGAAGCAAGGCAAGAAACCTGACACCCCGCGGCGCCCGCCAATGCCTGGAAAACCGTCGAGCGCCGTCTGGTCTCAGGAGATCATGGCGGAGCCCACTGGGGCGAAACAATGGGACATCGGGTCGCTCCTTCGTCCGGGCCTAAATCGGTTTGGTTAACAGGCGGATGTTTTTTGCAGCGTGCCACCTTGACTCTTGGCCTGGGATTGGCGAGCTTTGCCCTCAATCCGGTCGGAAAGGGCAACAAGAACATTCGGCCATTCATCCAACAGGAGGCTCATCAATGACCAAGCTTATCCGGTCCCGCACCACGATCTTGTCCCTCACCGCGCTGGCGGTGGGCGGCCTGGCCCTGGGCGGCCACGCGGCCCCAGCGAACGCCGAAGCGTCGTGGAAGGGAAAGAAATTCAACGTGGTCATCCGCTCCAGCCCGGGCGGCGGCTATGATTTCTATGGCCGGCTGATCGCGCGGCACATGCCGAAATACCTGCCCGGCAAGCCCAAGTCCATCGCCACCAACATGAGCGGCGCCGGCGGCATCGTCGCCGCCAACTATCTGATGCACCGGGCCAAGCGCGACGGCACCGAAATCGCCATCCTGACCCGCGCCGTGACCCTGGCCCAGAAGATGGGCGAACCCGGCATCAAATACGATGTTGCCAAACTGAACCCCATCGGATCGACCACGGCATCAACCTGGGTTTGGGTGATCGACGGCAAGCATCCGGTGAAGTCGCTGACCGACCTGAGGAAATTCAAGGGCATGGTCAAATTTTCCGGCACCGGCCGGGGCAGCGCCTCCTATCAGCGGGTCAAGATGCTGGAGGTCGACGGCTACCCCGTCAGGGTTATCACCGGCTATGACGGCAACGAGGAAAAGACGCTGGCCATCGCCCGCGGCGACGTACATGCGACCAGCGGCAGCTACGAAAGCCTCCGCACCCTGATCAACGACATGAACCTCACCATTTTCGCCCGCATGGGCAACCACCCGGGCACCAAGGGCGCGGAACAGGCGACCGAGGTGATGTCCAAGAAGGGCGCTTCGCTGGCTGCCTTCGCCTCCGCCCAGGATCAGGCGGGGCGTCCGTTCTTCGGCCCTCCGGGCCTGAAACCCGACGTGCTGAAGGCGCTGCGTGTGGCCTTCCGCGATTCGCTCAAGGACAAGGATCTTATGCGCGAAGCCAATAAGGCGAAGCGCTCGATCGGCTATGTCGGCGGCGAGGAGATGGTCAAGCTCTATGCGAAAATTCTCAATGCGCCGCAAAGCGTCGTCACCGACTTCAAAGGGCTGATGGCGGTCCCCGAGGACAAGATCAAAGGCAAGCTGGTCTCCGTTAAGAAGGGCGGCCGGGTGCTGCAGATCGGCGGCAAGACGGTCCGGGTGTCCAAGTCCCGCTCGAAGATCAAGATCGGCGGCGCCAAGGGCAAGCGCGGCGCTCTGAAGGCCGGCATGTCGTGCCAGATCGTCGCCGGCAAGCGGGGCAAGCGGCTCGAGGCCAAGACCATCGATTGCAAAATGTAACGAACACGGATCAACTCTCAATTCGGGCGGCCCCATCGGCCGCCCTTTTTTCGTCCGCCCCCCGCGCCGGTTCCGGCGCGCGGTTGAATCTCACTCCGGTTGCCGGTATGTGTCATCGAACCCCGCGCACAAGAGGAGGACCCGATGGCCTATGTCGACTGGATGCTGAAGGGCCCGAAGCTCGGCAACTGCAGCTGCGATTACGGCTGCCCGTGCGAATTCAACGGCAGCCCCACGAGCGACGTCTGCGAGGGTCTGGAAGCCATGGAGATCGAAGAGGGCTATTTCGGCAACGTGCGCCTCGACGGCTTGCGGTTCGCCGGCGCCTTCCACTGGCCGGGCCCGGTCTATCAGGGCAAGGGCACCTACCTGCCCGTCATTGACGACCGGATCAACGACGAACAGCGGGACGCGCTGTTCACGATCCTGTCCGGTGAGGAGCAGGAA
>JAHEKA010000206.1 GCA_024638585.1 Rhodospirillales bacterium | reverse complement strand
GCGTCTTGATCGGCGGCACCAGCTTGCGCATCACCGCCTCGACCGGCTTGCGGACCGGCGCCGTCAGGGCCTGGATCGTCTTATTGACCTTCTGCGCGCCGGTGGCGCCCGCTTTCACGGCTCCGAGGACTGACTTGCAGATGCCTGCGCCGTCAGCCGCCATGACACCGATCAGCTTGCGGGCGCAAGCCTTGGGGCTGCGGATCGAATTGATGGTGCGGTGCCAGCCGCGGGGACAGGAATAGCAGCCCCCGCTCTTGCCGAGGTGGCGGAAGCTGCCCCGAGGGCATCCCTGCTCCTGGACGAATTTGGCCCGGGCCTTCACCAACTTATGGCGCTTGCGGCAGGCGCGTTTGGAGGTGATGGGATGGATCGATTTGCGATAGCCCCTGGGACAGGAATAACACGCCCCTAAGAGGCCCTTGCCGCCCTTGACGTTCCAGAACTGGCCCTTGGGACAGCCCTGGCCGACCCGCGAATTGCGGCGGTGTTTCTTGGCCCGCCGCCAGGTGGTATAGGCGGGCCGCTCGCACGCCCATTTGCCGGTGATCGGCAAAACCGTGCGTTTCATGCCCTTGGGGCAGGCCCAGCACTGACCGCCCTTGCGCAGGGAAAAATGGGTCCCCTTGGGACATTTGGCGGGCTTGCCGCGGTAAGTCGCCTTGGCGAAATCGGCCGCCGCCGCGCTGCCGGCGGGCAGTACAGCGGAAAAAACAAAAAATGATGCGGCCAACATCATCGCCGCCGCCGACAGTCTGGTGATCATCCGCTGGCTCCCCTATGCAAAATACGCAACTTTGATGGCGTCAGCCGCCCCGTTCTTGACGAAGGTGCGGCAGGCAATTTCCGGGGCAAGGTACCATCCTTGCACGGCGAGCGGCACCTCCTGAGTGAGATGGCAGCGGTGAGAAAGCAGGCTCCAGGCTAGTAAGAGGAACCTCTCCCGCGGCGCGGCGCAGAATCGGGAGGCGGTTGGGAGGGCCGCGCACCTTGCGGGGGATTGACGCGTTCGAAACCGCGTTCGCCCTCTTCCTCATAGGCGCGGTACAGCACGGCGCCGCAGGAATAGATGTCGGAAGGTTGGCCCACTGATGCGTTGGCGTCGTAAACGCAGCTCGGCGGCAATTCGGCGACGCGGCCGGCTTGACGACGCTTCTTCGCGGCGGCCCGGCGCTCTGCCGCCTCTTTCGACCGGCGGGCGCGGTCCTTGTTGATCGCCCCCCGATCGATATTCACCGGATGGACCTCGTAACCTTCGAACGATTCGTCCTTGATGGCCTGATAGCGCATGCCGTCGCACAGGTGGACATCGCTCCCCGCTTCCCGGGACCCTTCGACGTCATAGGCACAATCTGCCGGCAATTCCTTGGTCCGCGACCCCTTCAGCCGCGCCCGTTTGGCCTCCACCGCCCGTTTCCGTGCGGCCCGCTCCTTGGCTTCTCGTCTTTTCCTATTCTCGATCCGCTCGCGGATGGACGCCCCGGCCTGTGCTTGCGCAATGCCGAAGCGGAAACCGGCCGGCTCGCCAGGCCGCGCGAGATCGCCCCTCTCGACGGCAATGGTGAAACCGAGGACACAGCCACAGATCACGCCGGCGGTTTTCATCAATCCTGCCATCAACTTACTCCCTCTTCAGAGACCGCGAATCCTCGCACACCCGAATGCAATAGAAGGAGGATTACGATTTGATTAACCGGCCAAATCGCCGGGAATCGGGGCCCGGGATGGCCCGCGCGCAAGCCTAGCAAAACACCGGGCCCAAGGGAACGAAAGGTACCGGCTGCCGCGGTTCAGGCGGCGGTGGCAAAACTGTCGCGCACCTCTTTTTCGAAGGCCAGAAGTTTCTGGACGCTGGGCCTCGTTTGCATGCGCGCGAAATGGGCGGCGCAGTTGGGGTAGGCATCCAGCGCCAGCTCAAACTGCGTCGCACGCCGATAGCACCAGAAGAAGTGAGCATCCGGGGCGGTGAAATCGCCAAAGAAATAATCGCGGCCCTCTAGCAGCCCCTCGGCGATCGCCAAGGCTTCAAAGATGAACTCAGCGGACAGGCGGGTGACGCTCTCGCCCGTGTCCGGCACGTCGCAGACTTTGGCCGGGTTATTAATGCGGCTGAGATAGGGATGGATGCCCGACGAACACCAGCACAACAGCGAAAGCGCCTGAAGCTCGTCCCACGGGTCGGCCGGCAACAGCTTGGCATCCGGGAAGGTGCGGGCGATCCAGGTCTGGATGGCCGGGCTCTCGGTCAACACCTTGCCGTCGACCTGCAGCACCGGCACCTTGTGCTTGGGGTTCATGGTCAGGTATTCGGGCGACTTGTTCTGCCCTTTGCGCATGTTGACGGGCATGGCGCTGAAATCGGCGCCGGCCTCGGTCAGCGAAATATAGGGCGCGAGCGCGCAGGTGGTGGGTGCGTAATACAGCTTGATGTCCATCGGCCTCTCCCAGATCAGCGGCGCCCGGGCGGCCCCGGCGCCATCATCCTTCTGGGTCAACTATAAACCGTGGCCCGCGACGGGACCAGGGGGCGGCGCCTAAGGGACATCGCCCCTTTCCCCGCGGCAAACCAGGCGGGCATCAGGGGCCACTCTCGAAGGCTTCGCAGGTGCAGGCTTTAGGTGCCTCGAAGCGAGACGGCATTTCCCAGGATTGGTATCGCAAATGCTTGAGAGGATGAAAGATCAGTGTGACAATGCGGCGTCAGCGCCTTCGGCGCCGTCGGTTCATGGGATGCGTTGATCTTTTCGGCGTCCCTTGGGGGCGCGCGGCGGTGTGGGCGCATCGGATTATCGGAGGATCTGGCAGAGATGCCGACGTCAGACCGTAGCTATCGTGACCTTCGGGAACACGTCGAAGCCCTGGATCGGGAAGGTTTGCTGGTGACGGTCGACGCCCCCATCGACAAGGATTCGGAGATGCACCCGCTGGTCCGTTGGCAATTCCGCGGCGGCATTCCCGAGGCCGATCGCAAGGCCTTTCTATTCACCAACATTACCGACGGCAAGGGACGACACTACGATATCCCGGTCGTGGTCGGCGCCATGGCGGCCTCGCCAGCCATCTACGCAGCCGGCATGCGGGTTGCGCCGGAGGAGATCGGCGCCAAATGGAACGACGCCCTCACTCACCCCATCGACCCGCGTCCCGTCAATACCGGCGCCTGTCAGGAGGTGGTGCTCACGGGCGATGACCTGATGGGTGAAGGCAAGGGGTTGGACGCGCTGCCGATTCCCGTCTCGACCCCCGGTTTCGACAGCGCGCCCACGCTGAGCGCCACCAATTGCGTTACCCGGGACCCGGAGACGGGCGTCCAGAACATGGGCACCTACCGCGCGGCCCTGAAGGCGCCGGATCGGTTGGTGGTCCGCATGGCGACACGGGTCGGCGGCGCGGGCGGTTATCAGCACTGGCAGAAATACAAGGAGCGGGGCGAGGAGATGCCCTGCGCCATCGTCCTCGGCTGTCCGCCCCCGGTCGCCTTCATGGGGCCGCAGAAGCTGCCCATCGACATGGATGAACTGGCCATCGCCGGCGGCCTCGCGGGGGAACCCATCAATGTCGTCAAAGCGGCGACGGTGGACCTTCTGGTCCCGGCAGAGGCCGAGGTTGTGCTGGAGGGGATGATCGATCCCCAGTTTACCGAACCCGAAGGGCCGTTCGGAGAATCCCACGGTCATGTGGCGTTGGAAGAGATGAACATGCCGATGCGCATCACCGCCATCACCCGTAAGAAAGCGCCGATCATCCCGTCCTATATCAGCCAGGTTGCGCCTTCCGAATCGAGCGTCATGAAGCGCGTTGCCTATGAGCCGCTGTTTCTCTCTCACCTTCGCGAAACCTTGGGTGTCGCGAGCGTTGAAAAGGTGGCGCTGCATGAACCGCTCACCGGCCTGCTGCGCGTCACCATCGTCACCATGGCCCGAAACGCACCGAAGACGGAAGTTTGGCGCGCGCTCTATGGGGCGGCCAGCTTCAAGGGCGATTGCGGCAAGATCGTCTTCGCAGTCAACGGCGATATCGATCCCGACAACGCGGATGCCATACTCTGGGCCCTGGCCTACCGCCACAACCCGGCCGAAGACGTCGAGGTGCTCCGCCATCGCGGCCAGGGCCATGGACCCAAGCGCGAGCACGCGGGCGAGGAAGACGCGACCCTCCTGATTGATGCCACCATGAAAAGCGATATGCCGCCTTTGGCGTTGCCCGCCGAGCAGCACATGGCTCACGCCAAGGAGTTGTGGGAGCGGCTGGGCCTGCCCGCGCTCCGGCCGGAAAGCCCATGGTACGGCTATTCCCTCGGCGATTGGAGCGAGGCCTGGCAGGCCGCGGCCGACCGCGCCGCCGCGGGCGAGTACCTTGAGAACGGCAAGCGCACCCGGCAGCGTCAGCAACGGAACCTGATCCCTGAAACCTCGGTCCGCGATGTCGAAGAGGGCTGGGACTAAGCCCGCGTTCACCTCATGAAAGCCGCACCCTTCGATTACGCCTTGATGGACAGTATCGATGCCGTGGCCAATGCCCTGGCCGAGGCCGGCGACGAGGCGATGATCATCGCCGGTGGCCAGACCCTGGTCCCGATGATGGCTTTGCGCATGGCCCGCCCCACCCTATTGGTGGATGTCAATGGGATCGCCGAACTGAAGGGTATCTCTGCGGGATTCGATAGCGTCACCATCAAGGCCTGCACGCGCCAGGCCGAGGCCCTATCCTCGGCGCTGGTTCGCGATCGCCTGCCGCTTCTGGCCCGGGCCCTGCCCAATGTGGGCCATGCGCAGACACGCAACCGGGGCACCGTGGGCGGCTCCATCGCCCTTGGCGATCCAGCGGCGGAGATTCCCCTGGTGGCGACGGCGCTGGATGCACGCCTCACCCTGCGCAACCGCGAGGGGGAGCGCGAGTGCGCCATCGCCGGGTTCTACGAAGGTCCAATGATGACCTTGTGCGAGGCGGACGAGTGCCTAACAGAAACCCATTTCCCGGATTGGACCGGTACGGGGACCATCGGCAGCGCCTTCGAAGAGGCGAGCCAGCGGCATGGGGACTTCGCCATTGCCGCTGCCGCGGCGCAGTTGCAGTTCGACGCCGATGGCACCTGCACCCGGGCGGCCCTGGCCCTAGGCGGTGTCGCGCCCACACCCGTGCGCGTGAGCGTAGCGGAAGAGATCCTGGTGGGAAGCGATGTCAATGAGCAAGCCATTGACGCGGCGGTGGATACGGTCGAGGCGGCCATCGATCCCCAGACCGATACCCAGGCAACCGCCGCCTATCGCCGCCGGGTTGCCA
>JAHEKA010000205.1 GCA_024638585.1 Rhodospirillales bacterium | reverse complement strand
CCCCAGGCCAGGCCCAACAGGCCAAGGCTGAGGGCCAGCGCCGCGGGCCAGCCGAATTCGCGGTTCAAGGCGATGGCGCCCCAGCCCGGCAGCGCGTTCCAGAACGGGAAATGGAAGGTTGCCCAGAATCCGCCGGCGCAGAAGGCGATCAAGGTGAGGACCATGCGCAAGGACCCGCCGCCAATGGTGAACAAGGTGCCCGACGCGCAACCACCCGCCACCTGCATACCGATGCCGAACAGGAAGGCGCCGGCAAAAACGCGGGTGTCCACCGGCGCGACGGCGGCGCCCACTCCGATACCGAACCCAGCGCCTGAGGCAAGGATCGGGGCGAACAGCAGGGCCGCCAAACCGATCATGACGATCTGTGCCCGGGCCCCTGCCATGTCGCGGGCCACCATGGCGCGGCGATAGGCGGCGGTGAAACCGAAACTTCCATGATAGAGCACCCAGCCGAGCGCGCCGCCGATCACCGCCAGCGCACCCAACCGCCAGTCCGTCAAACCAAGCGCCAAGGCCGCCCCGGCCAGGAGGATCACGACGAGGAGAACCCCGCCCCGCTGCACCGGACCCCGCGCTGTCGTGTTATCGGCTGTCGCCGCCCGGCTCACCGTGCGCGCCTCAGGCCGCCGGAGCGGCATCGTCCAGCAAGAACTGGACATCGTGGCGCCCCTGCCAGTCGTCGATCCGCAGCTTGCCGGCAAGATGGACGGGCAGGCCACCGGCATTGAGCAAGGCCGCGCCGAGCGGCTGATCGGCGATGCGGAAGGCGATCGCTTTCAAGCGCCCGCCCTCGGGCCCGCTCACGAAAAGGCGCACGTGGTTTTCGCCGACCACATCGGCCTTGCCGACCCGCACGCGCGCCAGCACGAAGCGCGGTTCCGCATTGCCCTGGCCGAACGGCTCCAGCGCCTTGATCTCCTCGGCCAGGTCCGGGGTGGCGCCCCCCACGGTGATGGCCCCGTCGTAATAGAGCGTGCGGCCCACTTCGGCGCCCCGCTCGGCATGCTGAGCATCGATGCGGGCGGCAAGAAAATCCTTGAACGGAGCCAATTGATCGGCGGCGACCGTGAACCCCGCCGCCATGGCATGGCCGCCGCCGGCGATCAACAGCCCGGCTTGGCGCGCGGCGATCACCGCGGCGCCGAGGTCGATCCCCGGAATCGAACGGCCCGATCCCTTGACGATCCCATCCTCGATCCCAGCAACACAGGTCGGACGGTGCATACGGTCATTGATGCGGCTGGCGACGATGCCCAACACGCCGGGATGCCAACCCTCGCCTGCGACGAACACCAGGCCGGGCCCGCCGTTATCGCCCTGCTGCTCCGCCTGGGCCAGGGCTTGCTCGAGCACCCCGGCCTCGATCTCGCGACGTTCGGCATTGAAGGCATCGAGTTCCCGGGCCATCTCCTGGGCTTCCGCCCTATCGTCGCAACTGAGCAATCGGGCCCCGAGATCGGCGCGCCCGACCCGGCCGCCCGCATTGATGCGCGGGCCCAACAGGAAGCCGAGATGCCAGGCCTCCGGCCGGCTGTCCAGGCCCGCCACGTCGGCCAGCGCCACCAGCCCGGTGTTGCCGCGCGCCGCCAAGACCTTGAGCCCCTGGCTCACCAGCGCGCGGTTGACCCCGGTCAAGCGCACCTGGTCGCAGACCGTGCCCAGCGCCACCAGATCGAGCAGGCTCATGAGGTCGGGCTCGGCCCGGCTCTTGTAAAATCCGCGGCCACGCAGCTCCCGGTTGACGGCGACGATAAGGAGAAAGGCGACCCCCACGGCGGCCAACTGCTTATGGGGGCTGTCCTCATCGAGGCGGTTGGGATTGATGACGGCATGGGCGTCGGGCAGGCGGGTCTCGGCCACATGATGGTCGACCACGACCACGTCGATTCCCGCGGCCTTGGCATCGGCCAGCGGGTCGAAGGCGGAGATGCCGCAATCCACCGTGATCACCACCTTGGCGCCGCGCGCGCCCAGTGCCAGCATGGCCGGCGTATTGGGCCCGTAGCCCTCCTTGAGGCGGTCGGGGATATAGCATTCGTTCGTGATACCGAGCGCCCGGAAGAAGCGCGTCAACACGGCCGTGGCCGTGGCACCATCGACATCGTAATCGCCGAACACGGCGATCCCCTCCCCGCCCTCGACCGCGTCGGCGATGCGCCGGGCGGCGGCCTCCATGTCCTTGAGATGGCTTGGGTCCGGAAGCTCGTCCTTGAGCAACGGGTGCAGGAAACGGTCCGCGTCCTCCGGCCCGATGCCCCGGGCGGCGAGCGCCCGGCCCACCACCTCCGGCAGGTTCAGGGTCTGGGCAAGGGCCAGTGCCGCACGCCCATCGTCAAGCCGGGGCCGCCAGGCGCGTCCACTGAAGGATTGGTCGACGGACAGGACATCGCCGGCCATGACAGGCGTCAGGTGTCCATCGGCCCGAAACCGGATTTGATGGCGAAGTTGTGGCGCGTTTCGATGCGGCGCACGGTGCCGGTTTTCGAGCGCATGATGATCGAATAGGTGGTCGCGCGGTCGGCAAAACGCCGGACTCCGTCGACCATGGCGCCGTCGGTCACGCCGGTGGCGGCGAACATCACATTGCCCGAGGCCAGGTCCATGAGATCGTATTTGCGATCGAGATCCTCAATATTCCAGCGCGCCGCGCGCATCCGTTCGTCGTCGTTGCGAAACAGCAGTCGGCCCTGAATGAACCCACCGATGCAGCGCAGCGCCGCCGCCGCCAGCACCCCTTCGGGTGCACCGCCGGAGCCGATATAGATATCGACGCCGCTGTTGGGCTCGGACGTGGCGATGACGCCGGAAACGTCACCGTCGGAAATCAGCATGATGCGCGCGCCCGCCGCGCGCACGTCCCGGATCAATTCCTCGTGACGCGGCCGGTCGAGGATACAGACCAGAAGATCGGAGATGTCCTTCTTCAGCGCCTTGGAAAGCTCCTTCAGGTTTTTCTCCGGCGGCTCGTCGAGGTCGACCAGGTCGTGGGGAAGGCCGACACCGACCGCGATCTTGTCCATATAGACATCGGGCGCATTGAGGAAGCCGCCCTCCTCCGCCATGGCAATCACCGCAAGCGCGTTGTTGCCACCCTTGGCGGTGATGGTGGTGCCTTCCAAGGGATCCAGCGCGATATCGATTTTGGGCCCGCCCTTGCCGACCTTCTCGCCGATGAACAGCATCGGCGCCTCGTCGCGTTCGCCCTCGCCGATCACGACGGTGCCTTCGATCTCCAGGCTGTTCAACGCATTGCGCATGGCATCGACCGCCGCCTGATCCGCGGCTTTCTCGTCGCCGCGCCCCATCAGCCGAGATGCGCTGAGGGCCGCGGCTTCGGTGACCCGAACCGCCTCCAAGGCCAAATTGCGATCCATGATGTTGTCCATGCAAACCTCCCCGTTCGAACGGCCAAAAAACTCATCCGGCCATGTTGGTCAGGGATTATAGAAGGTTTTGCCGGGGAGCGCTAAAGGGTCTCGATCCGGATCATGCGCGGCGGCGCGGTCATGGTCTCGAGACCCGCGATGCGGGCCAGTGCCCGGATCATGGCGGCTTCCTCGGTCTCATGGGTGATCAGCACGACAGGCACCGGTTCGCCCGGGGAACGGCCCCTTTGCAGCATGGATTCAAGGGAGATCCGCTCGTCGCGGAACACGGCCGTAATATCCGCCATCACCCCGGGCTCGTCGCGAACGGTCATGCAGATATAGAACGCCCCCACCCGATGCTCCAAAGGGGCCGGGCGTGAGGGTGAGAGTTGATCCGCAGGAATGGCGAAGGTCGCGACCCCGTCGTCCCGCGCCACATCCATGATATCGGCCACCACCGCCGAAGCCGTGGGCCCGCCGCCGGCCCCCCGGCCCTCATAGAGGGTGGTTTCGACGAAATCGCCTTCCGCCACCACGGCGTTGAAGACGTCTTCGACGCTGGCGATCGGCGCGCCATGGGCGACCAGGCTGGGATGCACCCGCTGGCGGATGCCGTCTTCGGTCTTCTGCGCGATGCCGAGCAATTTGATGCGATAGCCGAGCTCTTCGGCAAAACGGATGTCGTCGGCGGTGACGCTGCGGATACCCTCGATATGGACGGCGTCGAAGTCGATCTCGCAGCCGAAGGCAAGCGCCGTCAGGATGGCGAGCTTATGGGCCGTATCCACCCCGTCGATGTCGAAGCCGGGATCGGCCTCGGCATAGCCGAGCGCCTGGGCCTCGGCCAGCACGTCGTCGAACTCACGGCCGGTTTCGCGCATCGTGGTGAGGATGTAGTTGCAGGTGCCGTTGAGGATCCCATAGACCCTTTCAACCGCGTTGGCGGCCAGCCCCTCGCGCAGCGCCTTGACGATGGGGATGCCGCCGGCCACCGCCGCTTCGTAGCGCAGGCTCACGCCCTTGTCCTCGGCCAGCTTGGCGAGCGCCGTCCCGTGATGGGCGATCAAGGCCTTGTTGGCGGTCACCACATGGCGTCCGGCACCGAGGCTCGCCTCGACCAGCTCCTTGGCCGGGCCGTCCGCGCCGCCGATCAATTCCACCACGGCATCTATCCCAGGCCGGGTGGCAAGCGCCAGGGCATCGTCTTCCCAGTCGATCCTGGCGAGATCAATGCCGCGGTCGCGCTCCCGGTCCCGGGCCGAAACCGCGGCGATGGAGATTTCACGCCCGGCGCGGGCCGCCAAAAGCGGCCCATGGCTCTGGATCAGGCGCACCGTGGAGGCGCCGACCGTGCCCAGCCCGGCGATCGCGATGTTGAGAGGCGGGTTCAAGAGGCAGCAGCCCGCGCGCCACCGCCGGGAACGGCGCCGACCGAGCGGAAGAACTGCTTGACGTTGCGGACGGCCTGACGGATCCGTTGGGTGTTCTCCACCAGGGCGATGCGCACGTGGTCATCGCCGTACTGGCCGAAGCCCATGCCCGGCGACACCGCGACCTTGGCCTCGCGCAGCAGGAGCTTGGAGAATTCCAAAGACCCGAGTTCCGTGAAATGCGGCGGCAACGGCGCCCAGGCAAACATGGTGGCGGGTGGCGCAGGGACATCCCAGCCGGCATCGGCAAGGCCCTTGACCAACACGTCCCGCCGTTCGCGGTAAAGCGCGCGGATTTCTTCGACGCAGTCCTGGGGGCCGTTCAGGGCGGCAGCGGCAGCGGCCTGGATCGGCGTAAAGGCGCCGTAATCGAGATACGACTTGATCCGCGTCAGCGCGTGGATCAACCGCTTGTTGCCGGCCGCGAAACCGATCCGCCAGCCCGGCATGTTGTAGGTCTTGGACACCGACGTGAACTCCACG
>JAHEKA010000204.1 GCA_024638585.1 Rhodospirillales bacterium | reverse complement strand
AGTGTCGCCGGATCCGCCTTCGCCCTATTGATCACGCTTCTGCTGTCCTTCCCCCTCGGTGTGGCGGCGGCGATCTATCTTCAGGAATTTGCGCCCAAGAACCGCTGGACCGACCTGATCGAGGTCAACATCAACAATCTCGCCGCGGTGCCGTCCATCGTCTTCGGACTCCTTGGCCTTGCCGTGTTCCTTAACTTCTTCGGCCTGCCGCGCTCCGCCCCCCTGGTGGGCGGCATGGTGCTGGCGCTGATGACGCTTCCCACGGTGATCATTGCCGCCCGGGCGGCGATGGCGTCGGTGCCGCCTTCGATCCGCGAGGCGGCCGTCGGCCTCGGCGCGTCGCCGCTGCAGGTGGTCACCCATCATGTCCTGCCCCTCGCCATGCCGGGCATCCTGACCGGGTCGATCATCGGCATGGCCCGGGCGCTCGGGGAAACCGCGCCGCTTCTGATGATCGGCATGGTGGCTTTCGTCGTCGATATCCCCGCCTCGCCGATGGACCCGGCAACGGCGCTTCCGGTTCAGGTGTATCTCTGGGCCGACAGCCCGGAACGGGCCTTCGTCGAGAAAACCGCGGCGGCCACCCTCGTCCTGCTGGTTTTCCTGCTGACGATGAATGGTCTGGCGGTCTATCTGCGCAAGAAGTTCGAACGGCGGTGGTAATGCAATTTGGGAGAAACGAAATGACCGAGCCCCTCATCACGGATGATGTGAACCTGGCATCCATCAGTCCGACAACGGAAATGCCCACGGTTCCTGAGGACGTGGGTGTCGATCAGTCACGCCCGATCATGATCGCGGCCTCGAACCTCAATGTCTCTTACGGCGACAAGCAGGCCTTGTTCGGAGTCGACCTGGAGGTTCCCGAACGCCAGATCACCGCATTGATCGGGCCTTCCGGTTGCGGCAAGTCCACCTTCCTGCGCTGCCTCAACCGGATGAACGACACCATCGAAGGCTGTGTCGTGACGGGATTGGTCTCGGTCGACGGCCAGAATATCCTGGAACGCGGCATCGACGTCGTGGAACTGCGCCGGCGCATCGGCATGGTGTTCCAGAAGCCCAATCCGTTTCCCAAGTCGATCTATGACAACATCGCCTACGGCCCCCGCATTCACGGGATGGCGGGTAACAAGAGCGAGCTGGATGAGATCGTCCATACCTGCCTCGAGCGCACCGGCCTGCTCGAAGAGGTGCGCGACCGATTGGATACGCCGGGAACCGCCCTTTCAGGCGGCCAACAGCAGCGCCTTTGCATTGCCCGGGCGATCGCCGTCAATCCCGATGTGATCCTGATGGACGAACCGTGTTCGGCGCTCGACCCCATCGCCACCGCGCGCATCGAGGAATTGATGGAAGAGCTCCAGAAGAACTACACCATCGTGATCGTCACCCATAACATGCAACAGGCCGCCCGGGTCTCCCAGCGGACTGCGTTCTTCCATCTCGGCAACCTGGTGGAATGGGGCGATACCGAACAGATATTCACCAGCCCATCCGATGAACGCACCCAGGGCTACATCACCGGCCGCTACGGTTGATTCGCCGGGCCGGGAGACGAGGAACTGCGCCATGAGCACCCAGCATATCGTCAAGTCCTATGACGAAGAATTGAATCATCTCAACGAGAGCATTCTGAAAATGGGAGGGCTCGCCGAGTCTCTGCTGGCGGATGCGCTCGATTCGGTGGTCAAACGGGACCTCGATCTGGCACAGCAGACCATCGATGACGACAAGAAGATCGACACCCTGGAGACGGAAATCGATCACCAGGTGGTTCGCTTGCTGGCGCTGCGCCAACCCATGGCGGCGGACCTTCGAAACATCATCGCCGCGCTGAAAATCTCTTCCGACATCGAACGCATCGGCGATTACGGCGCCAACGTCGCCAAGCGGGCGATCCCCCTATTCGAAGACCAAACGGCCAAGCCGCTGTTCACGATCAACCGCATGGGACGGATCACCCTGCAGATGATCAAGAACGTGCTGGACGCCTACACCGAGGGCAACGCCGACAAGGCCAGGGAGGTCTGGCTTCGGGACGAGGAGGTTGACGATCTGTACAACAGCCTGTTCCGGGAATTGCTGACCTATATGATGGAAGACCCCAGGAATATCACGCCTTGCACCCATATGCTGTTCATCGCCCGAAACCTGGAGCGGATCGGCGACCATGCCACCAATGTCGCGGAGACAGTCTATTACATGGTAAAGGGTACGACTTTCCAAGAAGACCGGCCCAAGGGAGACCTATCGGATATTGCGGTCGAAGGGCCGGACGGGGACTGAAATGGCGATTGATTCCGGCGCGCCGCGCATCCTCGTCGTGGAGGATGAACCCGACCTCGTCACCATGCTGCGCTACAACCTGGAGGGCGAGGGTTTCGCCGTCGATGCCGTGGGCGATGGCGAAGAAGCGCTCCTGCTGGTCAAGGAGCAGGCCCCGGACCTGGTGCTGCTGGATTGGATGGTGCCGCTCGTCTCAGGCATCGAGGTCTGCCGCCAGCTCCGGCGCATGCCGGAAACCCGCGACATCCCCATCATCATGCTGACCGCCCGCGGCGAGGAAGGCGACCGGGTCCGGGGGCTCGGCGCCGGCGCCGACGACTACATCACCAAGCCGTTCTCGCCCCGCGAATTGATCGCCCGGGTTCACGCGGTGTTGCGCCGCGCCCGGCCGGCGCTGGAGGCGGATACCTTGTCATTCTCGGACGTGACCATGGATCTCGCAACCTATCGGGTCTACCGCGGGGGCGAGCCGATCGAGCTCAGACCCGTGGAGTTCCGCTTGCTGCGTTTCTTCCTGGAACACCCGGGGCGGGTCTTCAGCCGCGAACAGCTGCTGGATGCGGTATGGCGCGACGACGCATTCATCGAGCCGCGTACCGTGGACGTCCATATCCGCAGGCTGCGAAAGGCGCTCAATCGCGGGGCCTCCGACAGCGACGTCATCCGCACCGTGCGGTCCGCCGGGTACGCCCTGGAACCGGAAACCGCCTAGAACCCGGCCGGCCACAGCGGTTGCCTAGGGCCTCCGGGCCAACAGGCCCCGTCGCATCAAGCTCTCCAGCAGTGTCCGCACATCTCCGGCGATCCGGTTCTTCGCCACCCATGGAAACGCCACGGAAAGCAGATCCACCATGTCGGCTTCCTCCGCCCCCTCGCCGGCCAGCCCCCAAAGTCCATCGGCCAGCGCATTGAGGTGATAGATCGAATCGGTCTTTCCGTTGATCAAGAACAACTCATTGCCCACCCGGCGTTCGCTGACCGCCGACCCCCGCCGCCAACCGCCGGCCCGGCCCCAGTCCCCCGATGGCCCGCTGCCGGCCGCCGCGGACCCGGAGATCGCATGGGCCCGACGCCGCGTCTTGCGCTTTGGATCGCCCCATTCGGCGAAGCGGGCGGTCAGCAGTCGGGCCGCCGTGGCCGGGTCGCCATAGGCCAGCCTGTAACACGGTGTCCTCGCGACAATGCGCTCCAGGCGGTCGAGAATCCGCTGGGCCGGCTGGCGCCGGGAAAAATTGCGCGCGATGACCCGACGGAGCGTTTCCCCCCGGGCGAGGGGCTCCAACGCCGCCTCTTTGCCCTCCTGCCGGTCGAGCAGCACGAAGGCACCGATCGGCGCCGTGGCTCCGAATGGCGCCTGCCGCCCCGGACCGAGATCAAGGTACTGATAACGGTCGCTGGACGGGCCCGCATGGCGGGCGACGAAGGTTTCAAACTCCGGCCCCACCACCTCGGGGAACGGCAGGCGCAGGCGCGGGGCGAGGCCCAGTGCGAACCCGTGGTTGGCACGACCGCGCACGGGGATCACGTCGTCGGCGAAGATCTCGGCCCCCAGGGCGGCAAGATGGGCAGAAAGGAGACTCTTGCCGCCGCGGTAGACATTGGGGAACACAAGCAGCCGCCCGCCGACGCATGCCGCCGCGGAATGGAGGCACAGCGCCGAGGGGTTGGTCGCAACGAAGCCATGGACCAGGTGCACCACGAGATCGCAGACGGCATTGAGCGGGTCGCGATGGCGGATCAGGCGGTCGAGCCAGGGAGAATCCAGCAGGAAGATCCGCCCGGCCCGGGCGATGGTGATCCGATGCGTCTGTGGCGCAAGACCGGCCAGGCCCCCGGGCTCCGCAACATGGGGCCAGGCCGCCAGCACCCGGTCGATGATCGGCAAGACGGGGGCGCAGTCCGCCAGCACCACCGGCTGGCGAACGCGTTCGAACCTGATCAGGATGTCGTCAGGCAAGGGCGGCGGTCTCCCGCCGCCGCCCGGCACATGATCCGTTCAATCGGAAGATTGCCTTCTCTTTCCCCTTGGTTAGGCCGAACTGGACGAACTCGGACCGCTCGCCGCCGACGCGCCGCTGGTGCCGGCACTGTCCGAGCCGCTGGCGCCGGTCGAGCCGCTGGCCCCTGCGCTGTCGCCGCCGCTGCCGCCCGAGGCACCGCCGGAGCCACCGGAACCGCCCGAACCGCCCGAACCGCCTGAGCCACCGGAGCCACCTGAACCACCACCCGAACCGCCGGAACCGCCACCGGAACTCGCGCGCGCTTCGCTCAGGGACAACACGGTGGGCGCGGCATAGATCGCCGCCGCCCCCAGGCCCAGACGGGCCAGGGCCTGGCGTCGGCTAACCTGTGTGTCCGAGCTGGTTTCGGATTTCGCTGTTTTTCGATCGGCCATCGTTTTACATCCTCAAAATAAAAAGAACACCGCGGTCATAGACCAAAGCCGAACCGAAATTATTCCCCGGCCGGGCCGGGGACAACTTCATAAGCCTCGATTTTTATCTTGTTTCGAGCGAAAAGCTTGCGCCCCGAGCTATGTGCCGGGATGCGCCAGGATCTCCCGGTAAAGCGCCGCCGTCGCCGCATCGAAGCAGCAAAAGGTCACGCGGGCGACCGGCCCGCCGTCGGCCAGGACGCGGCGCACGGTGCTGACGGCAATTTGCGCCGCGCGATCCGGCGGGAACCGGTAGACGCCGGTGGAAATGGCGGGAAAGGCGATGGATTTCATGCCCTTCTCCGCGGCGATCATTAGTGCGGTTTCATAGCACGCCGCGAGCAGGGCATCTTCGCCGCGGTTTCCGCCATGCCAAACCGGCCCGACCGTATGGATCACCCAACGGGCGGGCAGATCGTAGCCTTGGGTCAACCGGGACTCGCCCGTCGGGCAGCCGCCGATCCTCCGGCATTCGGCGAGCAATTCGGGCCCCGCCGCGCGGTGAATGGCGCCGTCAACCCCGCCGCCGCCCAGCAGGCTCTCATTGGCGGCATTGACGATGGCGTCGACCGCGAGCGTCGTGAT
>JAHEKA010000203.1 GCA_024638585.1 Rhodospirillales bacterium | reverse complement strand
AGCCGCTTTGGTTCGACCTCACCGGCTTCGGATTGGCGGCCTTGGGGCTGGTGCTGTTGGGCCGGGTCTTGCGCGGCGAAGCGACGCGGGATACCGCGCCATGAACCTGCCCGTCGATACCTTGCCGCGCGATACGTTCCGCGATTGGCGCAACGGGTTCTGGCATGACGTGAAATTCCGTTACATGCCGTTTCGCGCCTATTACCGGCTCAGGGCGTACCGCTACCTCTACTGGAAAAGCCCGGAAATGGGGCTCCTTCGCTTCCTTGCCGACCCCGGCAAGGCGAGCCTCGACATCGGCGCCAATCTGGGCCTGTTCACCTATTTCCTCTCCCGCCTGTCGTCTCACGTCTATGCCTTCGAGCCCAACCCCTTTCCCCTGCGATCCCTGCAGGCCGTGGCCGATGCCAACGTCACGGTGCTCCCCATCGCCGTCAGCGACCGCTCGGGCGAGGCGGAGCTGATCGTGCCCCGGACCTCGAAGGGCTGGTCAAACAATGGCGCGAGCCTGGCCAAGGCGGCCGAGGCGGGCGCGGGACGGCTCACCGTGCCGTGCCGGGCGGTTGACGACCTTGACTACCACGATATCGGCTTCATCAAGATCGATATCGAAGGCCATGAGTTGGCGGCGCTGAGAGGCATGGAAAAGACCCTCGCGCGCGAGCGGCCCAACCTGTTCATCGAAAACGAACGCCTGCATGCGGGCGACGGGGCGGAGGACGTGTTTGCCTGCCTGGCGGATCTGAATTACGCGGGTTTTGCCCTGATCGGCGGGGTGCTCAGGAGCCTTGCCCATTTTTCCTTCGAAGAGCATCAGGCGCGCCGGGATGGCCCCGCGAAGGACTACGTCAAGAATTTCATCTTCATGCCCAACTAGGGCCCAACACGGTGACCGTGGGCGTTTATTGGCCCTTCACCAGCTTGCGGTAGAGGTGCCAGGTGGCGTGCCCGAGGACCGGCAGGACCACCGCAAGGCCGATCAGGAGGACAAGCGCCCCGGCCGTGAGCAGCGCCACGACGATGACACCCCAGAGCGCCATGACATAGGAATTCGCCGCGACCGCCCTGATCGACGTTGTGACGGCGGTGACGGTGGTCACCGGTTTGTCCAGAATCAGGGGGAAGGCCACGGCCGAGATGGCCAGCGCCGCCAGAGCGAACATGAACCCGATTGTGGTGCCGTAGGCGATCAGCGCTGCGCCGTGGCGGGTGGAGAACAACTCGTTCACGAAAGCGGTGACCGAGGCCGGCGGCGCGTCTCCGAACAGGCCGGTGTAAAGCAGCTGCGCCATGTAGAGCCAGGCGACGTAGAGCACCATCATGACCAGCGACAGCGCGATGATCGGCGCGAAATGGGCCGAGTGGACGAAGTCCAGCGCCGAGCGCCAACTCATGTCCCGCCCTTGTTCGCGGTGTCGGCTCATCTCGAACAGACACACCGCGACCGCGGGACCGAGGAGCGTCAGTCCCGAAACCACCGGGAAGGCCAGATGCGCCACATTTTCCCCGATCAGGAACAATGTCAGTAGCAGTGCGAAGAGCGGATAGAGCACGCAGATGAAGAATATATGAGTGGGATGGGCGGTGAAGTCGTCGTATCCCTGCCTCAGCGCCTGCCAAAGGTCGGCAACGCCGATCTTGCGGATCTCGATCTCGCTTGCGGGAACCTGAAATTCCCTGAACGTCTTTTCCTCAGCCACAGTGAATCCTCCCTCGGATCGTGGTCATGCAGCCAGGACAGGAGCAACCGAGAATCGGGCCGCGCCAGGGGCTGGCCTGCCATACAGTCTTCTCGCTACTCAACAAAAAAAGCGGGATGCCGGACCCTGTTTCCACGCCCCGGCCTACCGCGCTTCTCGCGCTTTGCCGGACGGTTCGGTCACCTCTCATTGACTTTGTAGACCCAAGCTGATGCGCGATTCAAGCGCGACGGTCACCTCGCCGCGGGTCTCTACCCCGGGATGCTAGGTGGGATCGCCCGTGGTTCTGGCGAACACGTCCTCGAAGCTGGCGCGCAGCGCCCGGTCGAGATCGGCCATGGTGGCTTCGATGCCAAGTGCGTGCAGCGAGGTCACGCCGAATCCCGACAGCCCGCAGGGGACGATGCCCCCGAAATGGCCGAGGTCGGGTGCCAGGTTGATGGCGATGCCGTGATAGCTGACCCAGCGCCGCACCCGGACGCCGATCGCGGCGACCTTCTCTTCCCGAGATCCGCGCACAACCCAGATGCCGACCCGGCCCTCGCGGCGCTCGCCGCTGACTCCGAACCGGCCCAGGGTCGCGATCACCCAGTCCTCCAGGTCGTGGACGAAACCGCGTACGTCCGATCCGCGCTGCTTGAGGTCGAGCATCACGTAAGCCACCCTTTGTCCCGGCCCATGCCAGGTGGTGCGTCCGCCGCGGCCGGTGCGGTAGACCGGCAAGCCCTTGAGATCGAGGAGTTCCGAATCTTCGGCCGAGGTGCCCGCGGTGTAGAGCGGGGGGTGCTCCAGGCACCAGATCAGCTCCGGCGCTTCTCCCCCCCGGATGGCGGCGACCCGGCTCTCCATCTCCGCGACGGCCTGGTCGTAAGCCACCAGACCGGGGCTGACGCGCCATTCCACGTCGGGCGGGTGTTTGCCGGGGGCCTGGGCGGGCAGGGCGGCGACCATAACCTTGCACTCCGGGGCTTGATTTGCTATCTCCCACGGGCCCGGAAGCTCCGGCTCCGGGCCTGCGTTTGACGTATTCTAGCAGCGAATAGAGCGGTCGTGGCGGAATTGGTAGACGCGCAGCGTTGAGGTCGCTGTGGGGGAAACCCCGTGGAAGTTCGAGTCTTCTCGACCGCACCATTCCGGGCCCGCGAGACATTGGCGGGCCCGATTCATTTGCCGGTGATGGGGGCCCGCGGGGCCGTCGGACGGGGCGGGCGTGTTCCCGATGACGGCGGCGGACGTGGTGGGGTTTTCCGGCCTTCCGGGCATTAAGGTGATGTTCCAGGCATGAATGGAGGTGATTGATGACGACGGTCCTGATCACTGGCGCGAACCGGGGCATCGGCCTGGAGTTCGCGCGCCAATATGCGGCAGACGGGGCGCGGGTGCTTGCCACCTGCCGCGATCCGGATCATGCGGAGGCGCTAAAGGCCCTCGCGGGTGATGTCACGGTCCATCGGCTCGACGTGACGGATTTCGCTGGCGTCGACGCCCTGGTGGAAACCCTGGCGGGAGAAGCCGTCGATATCCTAGTCGCCAATGCCGGGATGCTGAGCTCCGGCCAGCGTGCCGGCGCCGTCGATTTCGAGATCTGGGAGGAGGAGCTCAAGGTCAACACCATGGGCCCCATCAAGGTGGCCTTGGCGTTTCTTCCCCACCTGAAACGCGGCACCGGTCGTCGCATCGCGCTCCTGTCCAGCACCTTGGCGTCCATCGCCGATAACACATCCGGGGCGTATATCCACTACCGGTCCTCCAAGGCGGGTCTGAATGCCGCCGGGCGCAGCCTGGCCGCCGATACGGCCGGGGACGGCATGATCGTGTTGATGCTTCACCCGGGATGGGTGCAGACAGACATGGGGGGGCCTCATGCCGCGATCACGCCGGCCGTTTCCGTCCAGGGGCTCCGGCGGGTGATTGCCGAGGCCGGACCGGAAAATTCCGGGCGGTTCTTTGCCTATGACGGCCGGGAGCTTCCCTGGTAGACGGCCCCTGTTGGCCGGCGCCTGCGCGGGCCTGTATACTGAACAGATGCTGCCGAGGACCGTTTTCGCGGCCCTGGCCATGCCGACAAGAATGCCAAGCCTGGATCAGGGGGGAGGGCCACATGGCCAAGAAGACCATAAAGGACGGCATCGTCGCCGAAGCCTATCTTGAAATTTTGGCCGACCGCGGCGTCGAGTACCTGTTCGGCAATGCCGGCACCGATTTCGCGCCCCTCATCGAGGCCTTCTCCCGCTGCCGGGTAAAAGGCGCCAAGGTGCCAGAACCCATCACCTGCCCCCATGAAAACGTCGCCATCTGCATGGCCCAGGGCTACTACGCCATGACCGGGCGGCCCCAGGTGGTGATGGTGCATGTGAATGTCGGCACCGCCAACGCCATGTGCGGATTGATCAATGCGTTCAAGGGCAACGTGCCGGTGCTGTTCTCCGCCGGTCGCACACCGTATTCGGAAACCGCGACCCTCCAGGGTCGGCGCAGTGCCGAGATCCATTGGCCCCAGGAGATGTTCGACCAGCGCGCCCTGGTCCGTGAACTGGTCAAATGGGATTACGAGCTGCCCAACGCGGAAGTTCTCGAAGCGGCGGTGGACCGGGCGCTGAACGCCGCCATGACCCATCCCCGGGGGCCGGTCTACCTGACCCTGCCGCGCGAGCCCCTGGCCCAGGAATTCACCAATTTTACTTATACCTCGCCAAGCCGCCGCCAATACCCAAGCCCGCCGAGCCCCGATGCCAACGCCATCGACGAGGCCGCCGCGCTGATCGCGGCGGCGGAGAATCCGCTTCTGATCACCGCCAGCGTCGGCCAGGATCCCGAAGACGTGGCGGCGCTGGCGGCCATGGCCGAGCGGTTCGCAATCCCGGTCAGCCAGCGCAAGCCGCGCTACTTGTGCCTGCCGTCGGACCACTCCATGCATGTGGGCTACAATCCGGATCCGCTTCTCGACGAGGCCGACCTGATCATCGTCGCCGAATGCGACGTCCCGTGGATCCCGGGCACCAAGGGGCCCAAGGAGGACTGCAAGGTCATCCACCTTGGGACCGACCCGCTGTTTTCCACCTATCCGATCCGGGGCTACCCCTCCGATATCGCCATCACCGGGCTGGTGAAGCGCTCCTTCGCCGCCCTCGATCTGGCGTTGGCCGAGCATGAGGCCGCCGCCAAGCCGCGCATCGATGCCCGGCGCCAGCGCATCGCGGCACTGCGCGCTGAGCAGGCCGATCGCCGCGCCGCGGCGCTGGCGGAGGCGGCCAAGGACAGCCCGATCCATCCCGCCTGGGTCACCCATTGCCTGGACCAGGCCAGGGACGATGACGCCATTATCATCCGCGAAAGCCAGTTCAATCCGCTACATGCCAACCTGAAGCATCCGGGCAGCTATTTCTCCCTGGGCCAGGGCGGCGGTCTGGGTTGGGGGCTCGGCACGGCGCTCGGTGCCAAGCTGGCGAGCCGCGAGCGCCAGGTAATCTGCACCCAGGGCGATGGCGCCTACATGTTCGGCAATCCGGTGCCGGCGCACTACGTTTCCGCAGCCGAAGACCTGCCGATGCTGACCGTGGTGTTCAACAATCACATGTGGAACGCGGTCAGGCGCAACACCCGTGACGTCTTTCCCGACGGGG
>JAHEKA010000202.1 GCA_024638585.1 Rhodospirillales bacterium | reverse complement strand
GTCGCCTCGGTTACCGATTCGCCCAGCGCGGGCACGACAATTTCGATTGTCATCTCATTTACCTGCGTCTCGAAGCGCCGGATTTCCCTTTGGCCGGTGCTTTTCTGGTGGATGGCTTAGCGGTCTTCGCCGCTCCCCTGGTCTTACCCGATGCGGTCTTCGCCTTGGCCGGCGCGGCCTTGGCATTGCCCCGGGCCGGCCGGCGTTTTTCACGCGCCCCGGCGCGGGCCGGTGCACGCCCGGCGTCGCCGGCCACGGTCAAGGCTTCGTTGATCAGCGCCGCCTGTTCCTGGGCATGCCGGCTGAACGAGCCGGTGGCGGTGGAAGACGCCTCGGCGCGACCGGCATAACCCGGCCGGTTGGCACTGACGTCGAGGCCGCGCAGCAAATCCTCGACGCGGCGGTCGACGAAGGACCAGGCCCCCATGTTCCAGGGCTCTTCCTGGCACCACACCACGTCGGCGTTGGGATAGCGCTCAAGCTCCGCCGTCAGGGAATTGATGGGGAAGGGATAGAGCTGTTCCAACCGCACGATGGCGATATCCTCGATGCCCCGCTCCCGGCGTTCGGTCAGCAGGTCGTAATAGACCTTGCCGGTGCACAGCACGATGCGCCGTACCTTGGCATCGTCCACCAACTTGTCGGCCTCGGGCATCACCCGGTGGAAGCAGGTGCCGGGACCCATATCCGCGAGGGAGGACACGCAGAGCTTGTGGCGCAGCAGTGATTTTGGCGTCATCACCACCAGCGGCTTGCGGAAGGCGCGGCGCAACTGGCGGCGCAGCACATGGAAATAATTGGCCGGCGTGGTGCAGTTGACCACCTGCCAATTGTCCTCGCCGCTAATTTGCAGGTAACGCTCCAGCCGGGCCGAGGAATGCTCCGGACCCTGGCCCTCGTAGCCGTGGGGCAGCAGCATCACCAGGCCGGACATGCGCAGCCACTTGCTTTCGCCGGACGAAATGAACTGGTCGATGATCACCTGGGCGCCGTTGGCGAAATCTCCGAACTGGGCTTCCCACAGCACCAGGGAGTTGGGATCGGTGATGGAGTATCCGTATTCGAAACCCAGCACCGACATTTCCGACAACGGGCTGTCGATCACCTCGAAGGCGGCCTGATTGGGGCCGATATTGGCGAGCGGCAGGTAGCGCTCTTCGGATTCCTGGTCGACCAGCACCGAATGGCGCTGGGAAAACGTGCCGCGGCCCGAATCCTGACCCGACAGCCGCACCGGGGACCCCTCCTGCAAGAGCGTGCCGAAGGCAAGCGCCTCGCCGGTGGCCCAATCGATGCCCTCACCGCTTTCGATCATCTCCGCCTTGGCCTTGAGCTGGCGGCCAATGCGTGGATGCAGGTTGAAATCTTCCGGCACCCTGGTCAGCGCCGCGCCGACCAGCTTGAGCATTTTTTCCGGCACCGCGGTGTAGCCCGAACGCTTGTCGCCCGACGCCACTTCGAACCCCGTCCACGCGCCCTCCAGCCAGTCGGCCTTGTTGGGCTTGAAGGTCTTGGAGGCCTCGAAATCCTCTTCCAAAGCCTGGCGGAAGGCCTTGATTTCCGCCTCCACCTGTTCCGGCGTGAGGACACCCTCGTCGACCAGCCTTTGGCCATAGATTTCGACCGCGCTCGGGTGCTCGGCGATCTTGCGGTACATCAAGGGCTGGGTGAAGGACGGCTCGTCGCTCTCGTTATGGCCGAAGCGGCGATAGCAGAACATGTCGATGACCACGTCCTTGTTGAACTTGACGCGGTATTCCGTGGCGATGCGCGCCACCTGGGCGACCGCTTCCGGATCATCCCCGTTGACGTGGAAAATCGGCGCCTGCACCACCTTGGCGAGGTCGGAAGGATAGGGCGAGGAGCGGCTGAACCTGGGCGCGGTCGTGAAACCGATCTGGTTGTTGACGATCAGATGCACCGTCCCGCCGGACCGGTAACCCCGGAGGTCGGAAAAAGTGAAGGTCTCCGCCACCAGGCCCTGGCCGGCAAACGCCGCGTCGCCGTGCATCAGAATCCCCATGACCTTGTCGCGCTTCTCGTCCCCGCGCTGGGCCTGCTTGGCGCGCACCTTGCCGACCACCACGGGATCGACCGCTTCCAGATGGGACGGGTTGGCGTTCAGCGACAGGTGCACGTTGCGGCCCTCAAATTCCCGGTCGCCCGAGGTGCCCAGGTGATACTTGACGTCGCCGGAGCCCTGTACGTCCTCCGGATTGGCGGAGGTGCCTTGGAATTCGGAGAAGATCGCGGTGTAGGGCTTGCCCATGATGTTGGCCAGCACATTGAGCCGCCCGCGATGGGGCATGCCGAAGATGATCTCCTCCACCCCCAAGGTGGATGCGGTGTGGATGATCTCTTCCAGCGCCGTGATCATGGCTTCGGCGCCATCGACGCCGAAGCGCTTGGTGCCGGGATATTTGACATGGAGGAACTTCTCGAACTCCTCGGCCCGGATCAGGTGGCGCAGGGTATAGAGCTTGGCTTCGGGCCGCAGCGGGGCCTGGGCGCGGCCGCTTTCGGCCTGCTGCTGGATCCAGCCTTTTTCCTCGGGCACCTGGATATGCATGAACTCGACACCGATGGTGCGGCAATAGGTGGCACGCACCACTTCGAGGATCTCGCGCAGGGTCGCGTGTTCGAGCCCCAGCACGTTGTCGATGAAGATATCGCGATCAAAATCGTCTTCGGTGAAGCCGTAAGAGGCGGGATCAAGCTCCGGATGGGGCTCCGGTTCTTCAAGCCCCAAGGGATCAAGCGTGGCTTCCAGATGGCCGCGTACGCGATAGGCCCGGATCATCATCAGCGCGCGGATCGAATCGAGGGTCGCGGACCGCACCGTTTCGGCGCTCGCCGCGGTCTCTTCCTCCGCCTCCGGGGACGCCTCATCGGGTGCGCCGGGCAGCCGACGACCGGTGCGGGGCGCCCAGCTGGCGCCCTGAATCTCCTTCAGGGCTTCGGTGACGTTGTCTTGCAGGCCGGCAAAGAACTCGGCCCATTTCGGATCGACCGACTTGGGATCCTTGAGAAACCGGGCATAGACCTTCTCAATGAATCCGGTGTTGGTGCCGAACAGAAACGATTGGTCTTCGATTTTCGATGCCATTGCGCTTTCGCGGCCCCTTGCCGCATCCGATTCCCCCGTGTGCCGAAATCAACGAAGGGGGGGTAGCAACTTATGCCTAATAAAAGCTTAGCGCTTCATTGCCTTCTTCATTGTGACCCCAAGGCTGGCAGGGGATTTGGCGACCTTGATACCGGCCGATTTGAGCGCATCTATCTTGTCTCCCGCGCCGCCGGATCCGCCGGCGATGATGGCGCCCGCATGACCCATGCGGCGCCCGGGCGGTGCGGTCTGCCCGGCGATGAAGCCGACCACGGGCTTCTTGGTCTTCGACGCCTTGATGAAGGCGGCGGCTTCTTCCTCTGCGGTGCCGCCGATCTCGCCGATCATGACGATACCCTCGGTCTCCTTGTCGGCCAGGAACAGGTCCAGGCAGTCGATGAAATTGGTCCCGTTGACGGGATCGCCGCCGATGCCGATACAGGTCGACTGACCGAGGCCCGTGGCCGAGGTCTGGGCGACCGCTTCGTAGGTCAACGTTCCGGACCGCGAAACGATCCCGATGCAGCCGCGAGAATGGATATGTCCGGGCATGATGCCGATCTTGCACTCATCCGGTGTGATGACGCCCGGGCAGTTGGGTCCGATCAGGCGCGAACCCGACCCGCGGAGCGCGCGCTTGACCCGGACCATGTCGAGGACCGGGATTCCTTCGGTGATGCAAACCACCAGAGGCAGTTCCGCGTCCACCGCTTCCAGGATCGCGTCGGCGGCGAACGGCGGGGGCACATAGATCACCGTGGCCGTGGCCCCGGTTTCGGCAACCGCCTCGGCGACAGTATCGAACACCGGCAGGTCGAGATGGGTGCTCCCGCCCTTGCCGGGCGTCACGCCGCCGACCATCTTGGTGCCGTAGGCAATCGCCTGTTCGGAGTGGAAGGTGCCCTGGGATCCTGTGAATCCCTGGCAAATGACCTTGGTGTTCTTATCGACGATAACGGACATCAAACAGTCTCTTTCACCTTGGCGACGATTTGCTGCGCCGCGTCGTCGAGGTCATCGGCGGACACGATGGGCAACCCGGATTCGTTGAGGATCTTCTTGCCGAGCTCTACATTGGTACCCTCGAGCCGGACCACAAGGGGGACATGGAGGGAAACCTCTCGGGCCGCGCTGACGACGCCCTCGGCGATGACGTCGCAGCGCATGATACCGCCGAAGATATTGACCAGGATACCTTCCACATTGGCGTCCGACAGGATCAGCTTGAAAGCGGTGGTGACGCGTTCGCGCGTCGCGCCGCCGCCGACATCGAGGAAGTTGGCCGGCTCACCGCCATAGAGCTTGATGATGTCCATGGTCGCCATGGCGAGCCCCGCCCCGTTGACCATGCAGCCGATATTGCCGTCCAGCTTGATGTAGTTGAGGTCGTGCTTTGAGGCCTCGAGCTCGGCCGGGTCTTCCTCGTCCTCGTCGCGCAGCTCCAATATCGCGGGATGGCGGAACAAGGCGTTGTCGTCGAAATTCATCTTGGCATCCAGCGCGATGACCGCTCCGGCCCCGGTCACGACCAGGGGGTTGATCTCCGCCAGGGAACAATCCAGATCCGTGAACGCACGATAGAGCGCCATCACGAAACCGGTGCCGCTGCGAACCTGTTCCCCTTCCAGGCCCAGGCCGAAAGCGATGCGACGGGCATGAAACGGCTGCATGCCGATGGCCGGGTCGATCGCCACTTTGACGATTTTTTCGGGGGTTTTGGCGGCGACCTCCTCGATGTCCATGCCGCCCTCGGTGGAGGCCATGACGGTAATGTAGCCGCTGCCGCGGTCCACCAGCATGCTGAGGTAAAGCTCGCGGGCGATGTCGCAGCCTTCCTCCACGTAGATGCGCTTGACCGTTTTGCCCTCGGGGCCCGTCTGGTGGGTCACCAGCTTCATGCCGATCAAGTCCCGGGCCACGTCACGGACGTCACGGGGCGATTTTACGACCTTGACTCCGCCGCCCTTGCCCCGGCCCCCGGCATGGATCTGGGCCTTGACCACCCAAACCTCGCCGCCGAGCTTCTTTGCTGCCTGCTCCGCTTCCTTCGGAGTGTAGGCGACCGACCCCCGGGGGACCGCGACGCCGAATTCTTCGAGTAAACGCTTTGCTTGATATTCGTGAATGTTCATCGCGCACCCATCGGCGCCCGGGACCGAATGACCGGTCTCGGAAAACCGTAAGTTCAAGGAATCCTATGGTTAATTTAACACCCACGACCCCTTAAGCAACCGTTAAC
>JAHEKA010000201.1 GCA_024638585.1 Rhodospirillales bacterium | reverse complement strand
GGAGCCGCCCTCGACGCTGCTCCACTGGTAGACCTTCCCCTCCTTCTTGGTCGGGATCTGGATGTCCGTCCGCGGCTTGCACACGGCCTCGGTGGTGACGAGATCGCGGTACGCCTGATCAAGGGCGTCGATCGCGTCCCCCATCGACAGGAGTTTCGCCGTGTCTTCGTTGTTGATGATCAGCATTTTCTTCTGGTTTCCTCCTGATGGTGCGTCCAAACCGTTTCCAAAGGGATGCAACTCGGACCTTGTTATCGCGTCATTGTCGCAAGGCTTGTAACCCTTATCCACCCGCTTGGTGGCAAAGCTTCGGCCTGGGAGGCAGAATCCTGGAAGGTGGCGCACGCTCTTTTCCGCGAAGAGGCAATCTCGTATGATTTTCCCGGGCCAGGAACTCGGCATCTATGGCGAGAAATGGCCTTGATCGGACCGGGTCATGAGAGAGCGTTCGGGAGGCTGTGCCGATGACTTGGAAGTTGTGTGGGCGGGAGATGATCGCTGCCGGTGCGCTGGGCTTGCACATCGTCGCTTCAGGGAGTGCGGCGGCATACGAGGTCAGTGCGCCCGGCCTTGATACAATCCTGAGGGGGGATGTGAAAGGCGGCATCGCGCGATTGGAACGCGCGGCGAAAGGCGGCGACGCCCGTGCGGCTTTTCTCCTGTTCGGCGCTCATTTTCGCGGTTATGGAGTGCCCCAGAATATCGCCAACGCGAGAAGATGGCTGGCTTACAGCCGGCGGCGCCCGATCAGTGAATCGCTGTATATGTATGGGCTGGGCCACCTCACGGGGCATGGACTTCCAAAGGATCTGGGGCGCGCGTTCGATCATTTCCAAAAGGCGGCCAGACTTGGCCACGCCGCGGCGCGGTATCATGCCGGCAAGATGCTGATCGAAGGCAGGGGAACTCGAAAGGACCTCAAAAGAGGACTCCGTGAGCTGCACACATCCGCCCGGCAAGGATCCGTCCACGCGCAGTATCTGCTCGCCAAGCGGTATAGGTCTGGCAAACAGGCTGATAAAAGACGGCACATTGCCTTCCTCCGTCGGGCCGCGGTCTCCGGCCACCGTCCCGCCCAGGCAGACCTGTACCATGCCTATACCAAGGGCGACGGCGTCCCCCGCAACGACGAGAAGGCGCTCTACTGGGGGACGGTCGCAGCCGGGCAAGGCGCCAAGTCTCTCTATAATCCGCTGGGTGTCATGTATTGGAGAAGGAAGGGTGTGCCGAAAGCTCTCAGGACGACAGCCCCCCAGAAGGCAGCGTTCTGGTTCCGCAAAGCCGCCGAGCAGGGAAGTTCTGCCGCTGCCTTCAACATGGGTTTGGCCTATGAGAAAGGTGCCGTCGGCAAGATCAAGGGGAGACCAAATCTCATCCTAGCCCATGCGTGGTACAACGTGGCCGCACGGCGTGGATCCAACCGGGCGGTCTCGGCGCGCAATCGCATCGAAAAAAGGATGCCCACCGGCGCTGTCAGGCGCGCGAAGGCGCGCGCCAAGAAGCTGGGAAGTATTTCGTCATCGCGCAAGAAGCTCAGAATGAACAGCACGGGGACGGGCTTCTTCGTCAACCTGTCTCATTGGGTCGTCACCAACGAACACGTCACCAATGGCTGTGAGAAACTGGCCGTCCGCTACCGCGGGCGCGATTGGCAGGATGTGGCGATCATCGGCGCGCGTAAGGACGTGGACCTTGCGCTGCTGCAGGTCCGTGTGGGCAGAGGCCAGACCTTCACGCACGGCATCGCCGCAATCGGCCCCGCGAGTGAGGCCGCCCTGGGCGAGCCGGTGTCGATGTACGGTTACCCCTATTACGGTACCCTTTCGAAGGATGGCGTCTTTACCCGAGGCATCCTCAATGCCCATGCGGGGCTCGGCGACAACAAGCGATTGATCCAGTATTCGGCGCCCACCCAGCCCGGGAGCTCAGGCAGCGCGGTCTACGATGAGAAAGGGCGTGTCATTGCGGTTCATTCCAACAGCCTCAAAATCCTCATCGGTTCAAAGGTGCCCCAGAATCTGAATTTCGGGGTGAAGACCTCGCTTCTGCGAAGGATGATCGATGCATTCCATACGCCCAATTACGCATTCGATGAAAAGAAGGCCCGCCCGGTCCCAATTCGGGAGCGCGCCAAACTGGCGAAACGGAACAGTGTCCTGATCAAATGCTATGGCTATGGCCCGGAGTGATCTGGCGTCCTAGGAGGGCCGATCATCTCCCGCCTCCCGGACCACGGCAATAAGACAGACTTTTCTCGATTCTAACCTCATTTCGGCCGGTCCGCGCCGCGCCCGTCTGGCCTTTCCCTGCCGTGCCCTTGCGGCGATCCATGCAACCTCCGTCTTCGCGCAGGGGGCGGGGGCGGCCAACCGACCGGAAAACCGTGGTGCGGCACACCTCATTGAGGGAGTTGCCTTGCATCAATCTGCCCATGCTGTAGGCTTGAGGCGTCCGAGATTCCACCATGAACACGCGTGTAACCGGATCGGACCCCTATACCGAGGCCGATCCCTAACAAACGAATTCAGGGAGGTGGTAATGGGTACGCTTCAAAGCAAATATCTGAGTAAGACCTGGGCGCCGGGTCTCGGCGCAATCGTCTTTGCCGCCGCGGCGCCGCTGGCCGCCAGTGCCGCCGATTTTTCCGGCAAGCGTGTCACGCTTTACGTGTCGGCCAGCCCCGGCGGCGGCTATGCGGCCTATGCGCGCACGGTGGCCAAGGTCTGGCCCGCGCATATCCCGGGGAAACCCAGGATGCTGGTCAAGCACAAACAGGGCGCCAGCGGCGTGGTGGCACTCAACTATCTCTATAACGTGGGCAAGAAGGACGGCACCGAGGTGCTCGCCTCTTACCGCGAGGCGGCGTCGACCACGCCGCTCCTGTCTTCGGCCGAGGAAAGGAAAAACTTCAAATACGACCTCACCAAAATGTCGTGGATCGGCAGCGTCAACAGCTATTACGGCGTCTGCGTCGCCTGGCACGCCTCGGGCATCAAGACCTTCGACGACGTCAAGACCAAGGGGCTGAAGATGGGCGGCACCCATTTCGGCAATCTGTCCTCCCAGGCGCCCCGGGTCATGAATAACCTTCTCGACACCAAGATCGAGGTCTATTCCGGCTATCCCCACGGCACCGTCGTCAACCTCGCCATGGAGCGGCGTGAGGTCGACGGGCGCTGCTGGTCGGTCGACAGCATCAAGGCGATCGCCTCCCAGTGGTGGGAGGAGAAGAAGATCGTGCCTTTCATCCAGCTCAGTCTGCGGTCCTATCCGACCCTGAAGCATGTTCCGGTGATCACCGACCTGGCGAAGAACCAGAAGGACCGCCAAATTCTCAACCTGCTGTTCTCGAACTCCGCCATGTCCAGGCCCTATGTCGGACCGCCGGGCCTGTCCGGGGACGTGCTCAAGGCCCTGCGCACGAGCTTTATCGCCACCACCAAGGACAAAGCCTTCCTGGAGGGGGCCAAGAAGGTGCGGCTCGATATCGACGTGGTCAAGGGCGAGGAGATCGAGAAGATCATCAAGAGCATTTACGCCACCCCGCCGAGCGTCGTGAAGGAGGCGCTGACCGCCATCAACAGCACGGCCAAGACCAAGATCGTCAAGGTCAAGATCCCGGTCGTGACCGAGACCGTCAAGGTCGCCGGCGTCAAGCGCAAGGGGCGGCGGATTTCCTTCAAGGGCAAGGACGGCAAGGTGACCGTCTCGGCGTCCGGCCGCAAGACCAAGGTCACGATCGCCGGCAAGAAGGCGAAGCGTTCCGCCGTCAAGGCCGGCATGACCTGCACGATCGCCCACCAGGGCCATCGCTCGACGGCCAAGTCGATCGACTGCAAGTAGGCGATAGGCGATTCAGTTCCGCTCACGGCCGGGCCCCACGCCGGGGCCCGGTCTTTTTTTGCCGAGGGTCTGCCCCGGAGATTTCCATCGATCCGCAGGGCCGGGGCCTTTAAGGGGGCTAAGGGGGCCGCCGGCGGGCCATGCCCCTTCCCCTGTGCCCGCGCTCGGCTAAAGGCGGACATGAGGTTAACGGCGGGTTAATCAGTCTATGAGTTGATACGGCGCGAACCAGGGCGGCCTCTGCCCCCGCCCCGAAGCGCCCCAAAGGTTAGTTCGGCCGGGGTAGAGGTAAGGGCTGGCCGGACCCGGACCCGAATTCAAGGTTGATCCATCCCTTCGTTGTCCTCCTTGAACAGCCCGGGCGAAAGCCCCAGACTGCCAATAGCTTGAGGAGTCCATGCCATGGTTTCCGTCCCGCCGCGCCCAGATCGGACCCCGGCCGCGGCCGTGGTTGTGACCGGGCCACACCGGGATGGCTCACGCACGAGCGTCCCCTGCATTGGTTTGTCAGGATCTCCATGCTGTTGAAAGGCCAAAACGTCCAAAGCGATACGTCGGCGAGGCCCCCGGAAAGCCGGCGGCGGATAGGTCTTGCCGCCCTCCCGGCCGCATTGACGGTCGTCCTGGATGTGTTCTGGCGGGGTCAGTCGGGCTTCACGGAGTACTCGGCCCTGATGTTTCTGCTGGATTTCGTGATCGTTTTCTGCGCCGCGCTGATCGTCCTCAACCTGCAAAAACGCCAGGTCCTGGCGGCGGCGGCGCTGACCGCATTGGCCGCCTGTCTCTACGCTTTGGCATGGGTCAAGTACGATACCCTAGGTCAAACACCGCAATACAGCGATCTCGCCCTGCTGCGCGAGTTCTATTTCTTCTACGGGCCTTGGGTCTCCGCCGCCCTCGCCGCGCCATTCGTGATCCTCATCGGCCTGTTGGCCTGGAATTTTCGCTTGAACGTCGGAATGCTGGGGCTCGTCGTCTTGCCGATGGTCGGCATGTATCATGTGAGCCCCCACGCCATCGCCGAGTTCGGCATGGACCGACAGGAAGGATCGGGCCACCACTATTTTCCGCTGCCCTTGCTGGTCGGTCAGTACGCCGCCTTCGTCCACAGTGCCGTCAATTACAAGGTCCGCGAACGCCGGTTGTCCGAACTGTCCAAGCACGCGGGGCCCGAGGTCAAGAACGCCGATCTCTTCATCGACCGCCGTCTCGGCAAGGCGCAACCACGCAACGTGCACGTCATTCTGATCGAGAGCCTGGTCGACCCCGCGCATATCAACGGATTCACGTTTTCCTCCGACCCCATCGCGCGCCCGCTCCGCGCCTGGATGAACCAGTCTGCGAGCCGCGCCTATTCCCCGGTGGCCGGCAACCGCTCACCCGATGCCGAATTCGAAATCCTGTGCGGGCTTTCCACCGCCCTCGACCTCGGCCAGGTGGTCTTTTCCAACCTTCCCCTCCGCGGGGTCGACTGCCTGCCGGCGAAACTGCGCGACCAGGGCT
>JAHEKA010000200.1 GCA_024638585.1 Rhodospirillales bacterium | reverse complement strand
ATGAGAAGACGGTTTGGGCCCTGGCCCTGGTCGCCGGCGTGTTTCTCGGCGGGGCGCTGTGGTGGACCACCCTGATCACCCTCTCCAGCCTGTTCCGCCATCGCATCGATGAACGCGGCATTCTCTGGGTCAGCCGCGGCGCCGGCGTGCTGATCCTGGCCTTCGGCGTCCTCATCCTGTTCTTCCCCGGACTGCTGCCGCAGCGGACCTAGCCTCTCGCCTGCCCGCCCCGCAGGGAGGGCAAACCCGTGGCCGCTCGACCTAAAGTGAGTAAATTATAGGCAAAATAATTTATTGCCGTATTTTTGTGCGTTCTTGTGCGGGACCGGGACCGTCTTCGCCCCGCCCCAGTCCCGATCTAGACCGCGCTGAGCAACTCAAACAACTGATTTTTATAACCTTTCTTGCCTGCCGTTGGAGCGGAAGACGACCTGGCACGGACTTTGCGGAAGACCACAGCGTATGTGGAGTATGCACCCACCGCCAGCCAGGAGTCTGAGACATGCCATCGTCATTCGCCAATCCCTTCGATCCCAAAAACGAACTCTCCGCCGGCTGCAGTTGCGGCCGCCACGCCAGTCAGGAGGCCCACGACGCCGAATTATGCAGTGATCCCATCGTCGCCAAGGCCGAAGCCACCGGCGACGGCATGGGAGAAAGCTTGCGGGCGGAAGACAGTGCCGGCGACGAAGCGCTGATCGGCCGCGCGGTCGAATCGACGATCATGCGCGCGGTCTTCCCGAACGACGTCAACCGCCGGGCGTTCCTCCGCGCGGTCGGCGCCTCCACCGCCATGGCTGCGGTCGCCGCCGCGTTTCCCCTGGGCGCCGCCAAGGCGCTGGCCCAGGAAAAGGCCGGTCCCTTGGAGAAAACCAAACTCAAGGTCGGTTTCGTTCCCATCACCTGCGCGACGCCGATCATTATGGCCCACCCGATGGGCTTCTATAAGAAGTACGGACTCGACGTCGACGTCATCAAGACCGCCGGTTGGGCGGTGTCCCGCGACAAGTCGCTGTCGGGCGAGTATGACGCGGCCCATATGCTGACACCGATGCCGCTTGCCATTTCGCTGGGCGCCGGGTCCACCGCCGTGCCCTGGACCATGCCCGCGGTCGAGAACATCAACGGCCAAGCCATCACCTTGCACAAGAAGCACAAGGACAAGCGCGACCCGAAGATGTGGAAGGGCATGAAGTTCGCCGTTCCCTTCGATTATTCGATGCACAATTTCCTGCTGCGTTACTACGTCGCGGAGCACGGCCTGGACCCCGACAAGGACATCCAGATCCGCGTCCTGCCGCCGCCGGAGATGGTCGCCAATCTGCGCGCGGAGAATGTCGACGGCTATCTTGCGCCCGATCCCTTCAACCAGCGTGCCGTCTACGACGGGATCGGCTTCATCCACCTGCTGACCAAGGAAATCTGGGACGGCCATCCTTGCTGCGCCTTCGCCGCATCGAAACAGTTCGTGACCGAGAATCCGAACACCTTCCACGCCCTGTTCAAGGCCATCATCGAAGCGACCGCCTATTCGTCCAACCGCAAGAACCGGGTCGAGGTCGCCAAGGCCATCAGCCCACGCAACTATCTCAACCAGCCGGTCACCGTGGTGCAACAGGTCCTGACCGGAACCTTCGCCGACGGCCTCGGCAAGGTTCGCAAGGTCCCCGACCGGATCGACTTCGATCCCTTCCCGTGGCACTCGATGGCGGTCTGGATTCTCAGCCAGATGAAGCGCTGGGGCTACGTCAAGGGCGACATCGACTACCAGAAGGTTGCCGAAGAGGTCTACCTCGCCACCGGGGCCCAAAAGGTGATGAAGGAGATGGGTCTCAAGCCGCCCGAGGCGACCTACCGGCCCTACACCATCATGGGCAAGATCTTCGAGCCCGACAAGGCGGATGCCTACGCCAAGAGCTTCGCTATCACCCGCGCTAGCTGAGGGCCGCTGTGATGAACGGATCCAAGGACCTTCAAGCCTTGACCCTGTCGGTGGTGCTGCTCGCGCTGTTCCTGGGAGGATGGCAATTGGCCGTGGGCGGCAGCGGAACAGCACCCCAGATGGACCCGGAATACGCCGCCCTCATGGGCGCCACCGCCAAGGGCGGTTCGGCCCTGCCGACCCCCTTCGACATCGCCAAGGAAATGTGGCGGCACATTTCCGATCCCTTCTACGACAAGGGTCCCAACGACAAGGGCATCGGCATCCAGCTCGCCTATTCCCTCGCCCGGGTGCTGATCGGCTATTTCATCGCCGCAGCGGTGGCGATCCCGCTGGGGTTCCTGATCGGCATGTCGCCGCTGTTCTACAAGGCCTTGGATCCGTTCATCCAGATTCTCAAACCGATCTCGCCGCTCGCCTGGATGCCATTGGCGCTCTACACCATCAAAGATTCCGGCGTCTCTTCGGTGTTCGTCATCTTCATCTGCTCGATCTGGCCGATGCTGCTCAACACCGCCTTCGGCGTCGCCTCGGTGCGCCGGGATTGGCTCAACGTCGCCAAGACGCTGGAGGTGGGGCGCCTGCGCACCGCCTTCCGCGTGATCCTGCCGGCGGCGGCGCCGACCATCATGACGGGGATGCGCATTTCCATTGCCATCGCCTGGTTGGTGATCGTCGCCGCCGAGATGCTCGTGGGCGGCACCGGCGTCGGCTACTTCGTCTGGAACGAATGGAACAACCTGTCCATCACCAACGTGATCTGCGCCATCCTGTTCATCGGCCTGGTGGGCATGGTGTTGGACCAGGCGCTCTATCAATTCTCCAAGCTCGTCACCTACAGCGAATAGGAACCGCCCGCCATGGATCCCAACAATCTTATTGCCGTCGAAGGGCTTGCCCGGAGCTTTCCCGGACCCAAAGGCGCAGAGCCCGTCACCGTCTTCGAGGACCTTTGGTTCGCCGCCGCCCGGGGCGAATTCGTCTGCCTCATCGGCCATTCGGGCTGCGGAAAGTCGACCATCTTGAACATCCTGGCGGGCATCGACCAGCCCAGCGAAGGTGCGGTCATCGTCGACGGCAAGGAAGCCACCGGCCCGTCGCTCGACCGCGCGGTCGTGTTCCAGAGCCACGCCCTGATGCCCTGGATGACGACGATCCAGAACATCGCCTTCGCAGTGCGTTCCCGCTGGCCCGAATGGCCAAGGGCGAAGATCCGCGAACACTGCCAGACCTATATCGACATGGTCCACCTCACCGGCGCGGAGGATAAGAAGCCGGCCCACCTGTCCGGCGGCATGCGACAGCGCGTCGGCATTGCCCGGGCGCTGGCCATCGAACCGCGGATCATGCTGCTGGACGAGCCGTTCAGCGCGCTGGACGCGCTGACCCGAGGGTCGCTCCAGGACGAGGTCCTCGATATCTGCGCCAAGACCAATCAGACCACCTTCATGATCACCCATGACATCGACGAGGCGCTGTTGCTGGCCGACCGCATCCTATTGATGACCAACGGCCCCCGAGCCCGCATCGCCGAGATCGTGGTCAACACCCTGCCCAAGGGGCGCACCCGCACCGACATGCACCGGCACGACAACTACTACCCGTTGCGCAACCACTTGATTGAGTTCCTGGTGCGCCGCTCGGAAGCGCTCCGGGAGATGGTCCTGGACGTCGACCCGCGCAAGCCTCCGGTCGTGTTTCCCCGGGCGGATTGCTCCGCCCAAACGCCCGCCGTTGTCCACGGCGCCACTGCCTGATCCATCGAGGGGCGCGCTGTTGCGCCCCGCCTGAAAGGAGAACATCCCATGAGCCAAGCTGAATTGTCTGACACCGTCGTCGCACTGCCGGACCTGCCCCAGGCCACCGCCGAGACCGCCACCACCCGCGAGGCGCTGACCGCCAAGATCGTCGCCACCAAGACCGCCAAGGGCCTGTCCTGGGCCGAGCTCGCCGACGCGGTCGGCCAATCGACGGTGTGGACCACCGCCGCGTTGCTCGGCCAGATGCAGATGAACGAAGAGGAGGCCAAGGCCGCGGCCACGCTGCTCGATCTCGACCCGTTCGAGGCCAAGCTGCTGGCCACCTGCCCCTACCGCGGATCGCTCAGCCAGGACGTGCCGACCGATGCCCTGGTCTACCGCTTCTACGAGATCGTCCAGGTCTACGGCACCACCTTGAAGGCGGTGATCGAGGAAGAGTTCGGCGACGGCATCATGAGCGCCATCGACTTCAATATGGATATCGAACGGGTGCCTGACCCAAACGGCGACCGGGTCAAGGTCACCATGAATGGCAAGTTCCTGCCCTACAAGCGGTACTAAGCCGAATTCGCACCTGCCTTGGGGGCCGTGCCGGTCGCGGCGCGGCCCTCAGAGGTAACCGCGGGCCAGTTCCTCGGCGATCTGCACGGTATTGAGCGCGGCGCCCTTGCGCAGGTTGTCGGAGACCACCCACATGGACAGGCCGCATTGGACGGTGTCGTCGGTGCGGATGCGGCTGACATAGACCGCGTCCTCGCCGGCGCATTCCTCGGGCGTCACATAGCCCTCGTCGGCACGGTGATCGACCACCACGATGCCGGGCGCGGCGCTCAACGCCTCGCGCGCCTCGTCCTCCGAGAGCGGGCTCTCGAACTCCACATTGATCGCCTCGCCATGGCCGATGAACACCGGCACCCGCACGCAGGTGGCCTGCACCTCTATTCCGGGATCGAGGATCTTCTGGGTCTCGACCCGCATCTTCCATTCTTCCTTGGTCGAGCCGTCGTCCATGAAGACGTCGATATGGGGGATCACGTTGAAGGCGATCTGCTTGGTGAAATTCTCCTTCACCACGGGGTCGTTGACGAAGATGCCGCGCGTCTGGTTGAACAGCTCGTCCATCGCCGCTTTGCCGGCACCGGACACCGACTGATAGGTGGCAACCACCACCCGGCGGATCGTCGCGATGTCGTGCAGCGGCTTCAGGGCCACCACCATCTGGATGGTGGAACAGTTGGGATTGGCGATGATGTTGTGCTCCCGGCACCCGGCGAGCGCCTCGGGGTTCACCTCGGGCACCACCAAGGGGATTCCCTCGTCCATGCGGAAGCGCGACGAATTGTCGATGACGAGGCACCCCGCCTCGGCCGCGCGCGGGCCCTGCATGTCAGCCACCGCCGAGCCGGCGGAGAACAGCGCGATGTCGGTGCCTTCGAAGTCAAAATGTTCGAGGTTGGACACCTTGAGGATCTTTTCCTCGCCGAACGACACCTCCTTGCCGACCGAAGCCGAGGAGGCTAGCGCCACCACCTCGTCGGCGGGGAACTCCCGCTCCGAAAGGGTCTGCAGCATCTCCCGGCCGACATTGCCGGTGGCGCCGACGACGGCAACCTTATATCCCATGGTCTCTGTCCCTGGTTTTGACGCGTTTTGCGCGCCGATGACTTA
>JAHEKA010000199.1 GCA_024638585.1 Rhodospirillales bacterium | reverse complement strand
CCTAACGGCAGCGGTGCTGACGACGGGCCTCGTCCTGCCCGCCGGTGCGGAATCCCTGCGTGACGCGCTGGCCAAGGCCTATGCCACCAATCCCGAGCTCCAGGGCGAGCGTGCCAATCTCCGCGCGGTCGACGAAGGCGTGCCCCAGGCGCTTGCCAATTGGCGCCCCACCATCACGATGTCCGGAGATACCGCTTACGAGCAGATCGACAGCCCCGGCAGCAACGAGACCACCCATCCGTCAACGGCCGAGCTCACGGTGGTTCAGCCGCTCTACCGGGGCGGGCGAACCGTGTCTGAGACGCGTCAGGCCGAGGCCGAGGTGATGGCCGGGCGGGCCCGTCTCACCTCCATCGAACAGCGTATTCTGCTGACGGCGGTCCGCGCCTATATGAACGTGCTGAGGGATCATGCCGTTCTCGGCCTGAACCGGGCCAACGAGCAACGCGTCGCGCGCCAGCTTCAGGCCACCCAGGACCGCTTCCGCGTCGGCGAGATCACCCGGACCGACGTCGCCCAGGCCGAAGCCCGCCTGGCCCGCGCCAAAGCCGACCGCATCCAGGCCGAAGGCGTCCTGGTGAATTCCCGCGAAGCCTATCGCCGGGTGATCGGCGATGCTCCGGGAACCCTGGTCAAGCCGGCGATCAAGCTGAACCTGCCGGCCAATGCCGAAGAATCTCGCGTGATGGGCCGCACCAGCAATCCCGACGTCGTCAACGCCCGCTACCGGGAGACCGCGGCGGGGCACAGCGTGGATCGCATCCGCGGCGAGTTGCTGCCTTCGGTGAACCTGCGCGGCTCGGTCACGACCCAGCATGAAACCACCGGCAACAGCGAACACCGCAATACCGCCGCGGTGGTCGCCGAATTGACGGTGCCGCTGTACCAGAAGGGCAGCGTCTATTCCCGGGTGCGCGAGGCCCGCCAGGTTCACGCCCTGCGGCGCCAGGAATTGGAAGATGCGCGCCGCGCGGCGGTAGAGGCCGCGGCCAGTGCCTGGAATGCCCTGCAGACCGCCCGGGCCGCCGTCAAATCCTTCCAATCCGAGGTTCGCGCCAATGAAATCGCCCTCGATGGTGTCCAGCGTGAAGCCCTGGTGGGATCGCGCACGGTTCTCGACGTGCTCGATGCCGAACAGGAACTGCTCGACGCTAAGGTTAATTTGGTGCGCTCCGAACGGGACGAATTGGTCGCCCGGTTTGAACTCAAATCCGCCGTGGGGTCCCTGACAGCCAAGGAATTGAGCCTTCCCGTCGATCTGTACGATGCCGAACGGAACTATAAGCGGGTCCGAGATAAATGGTTCGGGGGTCGAATCGAAACCCCGGCAAAATCCCGCTAAGGCCATATTTTTCCTTTACTTTTCCACCCATGATCCTTGTACTATGCGGGTTGTGGATATTTTACGCGCGGCGGCCTCGTTACGGTCGTCCGAGGACTGATTGAATAGAGCGATGAGCAACGAGACCTCACAGCAGCCAGAGCCCACGATGGAGGAAATTCTTGCCTCTATCCGCCGAATCATTTCCGACGGTGACGAACCCGACGCCGAGGGTGGAGAGAAAAAGGCCGAAGATGCCGAAGGCGGCGACGCCAAGGCGGAGGCCGGCAACGACAACAAGGACGAGCCCGCCGATGAGGACGGGGACGGCGACGAAGAGGTTCTTGATCTCATCGAAAAGGTAGAGGAGCCGGCCGAAGTAGCGGCCGAGACCGAAGAGGAATCCGCGGAGGCCGACGCGGACGACGATCTCGTTTTGGAAGACACGGCCGAAGAGCTCCCCGCGGAGGAGCTCGAAAAAGAGGAGGACGAAGCCATGGCATCAACTGAGGAAACGGGCCAGCCGACAGCCTCCGCGGAGGGGGGAGACAGCGGACTGGTATCGACGGCTGCCGCCGCGGCTTCCACCGCCCATTTCGCGGAACTGGCAAAGGCCGTCGATCGCGAACCCGAGGCGAAGGCCAACATTTCCCTGGGCGGCGGAGGCACGCTTGAAGACCTGGTGAAGGAAATGATCCGTCCCATGCTGAAGGACTGGCTCGACCAGAACCTGCCGCCCCTGGTGGACCATCTGGTTCGCAAGGAAATTCAGCGGATGGTCAATCGCGCCGACGATATATAGGCGTTCCTGCCTGGGGCCCGTCCTCTTGCGGCCCAGAATACGACAGCGGTGACCAGCAATGCTGGACAAATCCTATCGGCCTGATCAGGTCGAGGAAAATATTTATGCCAAGTGGGAAGAACTGGGGGCGTTTCGCTGCGGGCGCGAAACGGGCGGCGAACCATACGCCATCGTCATCCCGCCACCCAACGTCACCGGCAGCCTTCACCTCGGCCACGCCCTGAACAACACGTTGCAAGACATCCTGGTGCGCAGCCAGCGCATGCGCGGCCGCGATGTCCTGTGGCAGCCGGGCATGGACCATGCCGGCATCGCGACGCAGATGGTGGTCGAACGCCAACTGGCCGAGGAGGGCATCGCGCTGGACCGCGGCCTGCCCCCGGCCGACGCCAACACCAAGCTGATGGGACGCGACGATTTTGTCGCCAGGGTGTGGCGCTGGAAGGAGGAATCGGGCGGTACCATCGTCAACCAGTTGCGCCGGCTCGGCGCTTCCTGCGACTGGTCGCGCGAACGTTTCACCATGGACGAAGGCCTTTCCGCCGCCGTCCTCAAGGTATTCGTGGCGCTCTACCGCGAAGGGCTGATCTACAAGGACAAGCGTCTGATCAACTGGGATCCGAAGCTGCACACGGCAATCTCCGACCTCGAGGTCGAGCAGCGCGAGATGACCGGCAAGCTCTGGTATTTCCGCTATCCCATCGAAGGCCGTGACGGCGAAACCATCACCGTCGCCACCACCCGGCCGGAGACGATGCTGGGCGATACCGGCGTCGCCGTCCATCCCGACGACGAACGCTACAAGGACCTGATTGGCCGGCATTGCCGCCTGCCCATCGCCGACCGGCTGATTCCCATCGTCGCCGACGAACACGCCGACCCGGAAAAGGGCTCCGGCGCGGTCAAGATCACCCCGGGCCACGATTTCAACGATTTCGAGGTCGGCCGCCGCCAGGGGCTCGAGATGATCAACGTGTTCGACGCCGATGCCAAGCTCAACGACACCGTGCCGGAAGCCTATCGCGGGGTCGAGCGCTTCAAGGCGCGGGACATGGTGGTCGACGAAATGGAGCGCCTCGGGCTGCTCGAGAAGATCGAGGACAACGAGATGACCATGCCTTACGGCGACCGCTCCGGGGTGGTCATCGAGCCCTGGTTGATGGACCAGTGGTATGTCGACGCCAAGACCCTGGCCGGCCCCGCCCTGGAGGCGGTGGAGACCGGCAGGACCGTGTTCGTGCCCAAGTCCTGGGAGAACACCTATTTCGAATGGATGCGCCACATCGAGCCCTGGTGCATCTCGCGCCAGCTCTGGTGGGGTCACCGCATTCCCGCCTGGTATGGGCCGGACGGAGAGGTTTTCGTCGCCGAAAGCGAAGAAGAAGCGCACGCGCTGGCTGCGAAACACTATGGCGAGACCAAGGATCTCACCCGGGAAACCGACGTGCTCGACACCTGGTTCTCCTCGGCACTTTGGCCGTTTTCCACCCTCGGCTGGCCCGAGGAGACGCCGGAACTCGCGCGCTATTACCCCACCAATGTCCTGGTCACCAGCTTCGACATCATCTTCTTCTGGGTCGCGCGTATGATGATGATGGGTTTGCATTTCAGGGACGAGGTGCCGTTCCACACCGTCTACATCCACGCCCTGGTCCGCGACGAAAAGGGCCAGAAGATGTCCAAGTCCAAGGGCAACATCATCGATCCCCTGGAACTGGTCGATAAATTCGGGACCGATTCGCTGCGCTTCACCCTGGCGGCGCTGGCCGCCCAGGGCCGCGACATCCGCCTGGCCGAAAGCCGGGTGGAGGGCTATCGCAACTTCGCAACCAAACTGTGGAACGCCGCGCGCTATTGCCAGATGAACGAGTGCCGGCCCGATCCCGGTTTCGATCCCGGCAGCTGCAGCCTCACGGTCAACCGCTGGATCATCGCCGCCGCGGCCGATGCCGCGGGCCAGGTCACGACCGCCCTCGATGACTTCAAGTTCAATGAGGCCGCCGGCGCTCTCTATCATTTTGCCTGGGGCACTTTCTGCGACTGGTACCTGGAGTTCACCAAGCCGATCCTGACCGGTGATGACGCAGACGCCGCCGCCGAAACCCGGGCCGCGACCGCCTGGGTATTTGATCAGATCCTTAAGTTGCTGCACCCGTTCATGCCGTTCATCAGCGAGGAACTCTGGGCCTCGATGAGCGAGGATCGCGCTTCCATGCTGATCCTCGAATCCTGGCCGGCGACAGATGATTCGCTCGCCGCGCCCGAAGCGGCGGCGGAGATGGATTGGGTGGTGCGCCTGATATCGGAGATCCGGGCCGTGCGGGCGGAGATGAACGTGCCGGCCGGCGCCAGGCTGGAATTGGCAATCCGCGACCTCGCCACCGAAAAACAGCCCTGGCTTTCCGCCAATGGGGCGCAAATCAAGACCCTCGCACGGATCGGCGCGCTTGACGCCGCAGGCGCAGACAGCGCGGTGCCGGAGGGCAGCGTGCAGATCGTGCTCGACGAGGCCACCCTGATCCTGCCACTGGCCGGGGTGATCGACCTCGATCAGGAACGGGGCCGGCTTGAAAAGGAAATCGGCAAGGCCGCGGGGGAAATCGGCAAACTGGAAAAGAAGCTCGGCAACGCCGGTTTCCTCGCCAAGGCACCGGAGGACGTGGTGGAGGAGAACCGGCGCCGTCTCGCCGAGGCGGAGGCGCAGAAAAGCAAGCTGGAAGCGGCGCTCACCCGCATCGGCGCAGGCTGATTACGGCCCCGGCGACAGCCACGCCCAAGACCGGCGCGATTGGCTCTAAATCTTTCGCCTTTCCCTCTCTTTGCGCGTGACAGGCGCAACCCCTGGGAGTAGCATTTCCGCCAATAACGCCGTGCAACAGCGGCATCTGCGGGAGCGCTGGGAGGCGGCCCGTCTTCGGCCTTTACAGTTCCGCCGTGGCGGTGCTTCCCCCACATCCCACAATCGCCCGGTTCGCCAGGCCTTGCGGTTTCATCCGCGTCCCTGGCCGTCCGACACCCAGATCCCAATGAAGATGGGGGTATCTTACATGGTTGCATTCACGCTCAACGGAAAACGGGTCTCCGTCGCGACGGAGCCCGATACGCCGCTGCTGTGGGCGGTGCGTGAGCATCTCAAGCTCACCGGCACCAAATACGGCTGCGGCGAGATTCATCGCCATTGGCCGGCCCATCAGGCCGAGCCCGATGACGCCGATGCGGGTGCCGGCGAGCTCGGGCATTTGGATTTTAGCCGTCCCTAAACGGTCTGGTGGCGGGCC
>JAHEKA010000198.1 GCA_024638585.1 Rhodospirillales bacterium | reverse complement strand
ATGCGGTCGCAATATTCCGGCTTGTACCTGTCCGATTTAAGGCCCCCGATCATGGTGATGGGGCACTGGACATCGGCCAACGCTTGCCATAGGTCGAGGTCGCGGTATTTCGGTTTTGGCGCGCCGGGGGCCTGTGACTGCGTGTTGCCGTGGTTCGGGTCGCGCTTTAACGCATAGCCGCCGTCGACCGTGTCGAGAGCCAGCTCCGCCCGCGCCCGGTCGAGGGAGAAGCGCGGCGGGCTGTGACGGTCGACCAGGGATGCCATGGCCGCTTCCACCGACTCAAATACCTCCCGCTTGTTGTCCGCGGAAACCTTGTACGCGCCGGGACCCGCATTGCTGAGTTGACTGTCTGCGACGATCAGATGGGACACATAATCGGGAAAGTTCGCGGCGAAAAATATGACGAGACGAGCCGACATGGAATGGCCCATTATCGCCGGACGCTCCCAGCCGAAATGGTCCACGACATTGACGATGTCACCAAACAGTGCGTCCAGCGAATAGTCTTTATCGGGGCTCCACTGGGAGTGCCCGAAACCGCGGCGGTCGAATGCGACAACCTCGCGATCCTGGGCAAGTCCCTCGCTGACGCCGATCCAATCGTAAGAATCGAAGTAATTGCTTCCGTGCATGATCAGCAGGGGCGTCCGGTTGCCGGAGCCCTCCGGGGGCCCGAAGGCTCGATAGAACAGCTCGACATCCCCGGACGGGATCATTCCGGTGCGGTGTGTTGATTCTGTCATCTTGTGCCTCCCTATTGCTTGAGCGCCACCAATTTTCTGGAAGATTGGAGGAACATTAAATCAGCCCCTCCCGCCTCTGACCAGGGACGAATGTTTCCGCCCCGCCGGACGAGGTGTCGACCGCGTCGGGCCCGTGGCGGACATCAGATGAACGGGCCGGCCTAGCCGCTTTTCTTTTTCTCCAGCACCGCGTTGAAGCCTTCGAACCGGGGGCCGCCCAGGTAGAGGTCCCGGGTCGTCTCGCCGGCCCGGGCATGGGCCTTGCGGAAGGCTTCGGACTTGGTCCAATCGATGAATGCGTTCTCGTCCTTCCAGATCGTGTGCGACGCATAGAGGGTATGGTCCTCTTCCTCGGGCCCGCGCAGGAGGTGAAACTCGACGAAACCCGGCACGTCGTTCAGATGGGAATCGCGTTCGCTCCAGACGCGTTCGAAATCTTCCTCGCGGCCCTTCTTGATGCGAAAGCGGTTCATGGCGATGAACATGGCCGGACTCCCGGGGCTTAAAGGTTGGAGGTGCGCACGTCGACCACGGCGACGCCGCCGTCCTCGACGCACTTAACGGCACTGGCGAAGGTGCGCTTGAGATCGCCGGGCTCCGTGATCGGCCCCCAGACGGTGGCGCCGTGGGCTTCGGACACCTTGGCGAGGTCGACCTCCGGATCGCGGGTGGTGGTGCCGATATAGGCGTTCTCCGGGGGACGGCCGCGCATCTTGGCGACATTGAACTGGTGTTCCTCGTCGTTGTACCAAGACGTGTTGTTGTTGATCACCAGCAACAGCGGCACCTTGTAATGGACCGCGGTCCACACCGCGCTCATGCCCATCAGGAAATCGCCGTCGCCGATGATGCCGAGGGGGAAACGCCCGTCGGACCTGCAGGCGAAAGCCGCGCCGACCGAGGCGCCCGGCCCGTGGCCCAGGCCGCCGCCCGACGAATGACCCATATATTGGCCGGCGCCGTCGAATTTCCACACCCCTTCGGGCCAGCTTCGGTGATTGCGCAGCGTCAGGTACCAGGGTTTGCGGCGCACCTGGGCCCAGAGCTCGGCCACCATGCGCTGGGGGGAGATCGGGTTCTCGTCCCAGCGCTTCTTGAGCAGCGCGTCCTGGGCCTTGACCAAAGCCGCCTTGTCCCGCGCGATGGACCTCACGCGCCGCGCCGCCCGGTCGGCGAAGGCCTTGGTGGAACGCCGCTTCTTGCGCACCGCGGCGATCAGCTGCTCCAGCCCCGTCATGGGGTCTGCAAGGACCTGCAGGGCGGTGTCGGGCATGGCGCCGCCGACCCGGTGCCAGGTCCGGTCGGCCATTTCATTGAGGCTGAGATCGATGACCTTCGGCCGGCTGGAATCGGCCGTCTTGTACGCCTGCCAGTCTTTTCCCCGATAGCCGCCGAGCGCTGCGCGCACGTCGGCGCAGTCGATGGCCAGGATCACGTCGGCCTTGCCGAGCACGTCGCGCGCGCCGGTGAGGTTCTGCTTATGGGCCGTCGGCATGCAAACGAAGGTGCGGTCGTCGCGATAGGCGGCGCCCAACAGCTCCACCAGCGCCTTGATCGGCTTGGTGGCGTCGGGCGCATAGCCGAGCCGCCCGCCGATGATCAGCGGGTAGCGCGCCTTCATCAGCATGTCGGCGGCCTGGTCGACCACGTCGTCGCGGGCGGCGGGCGGCGGCGGGGCTTGGAACTGGCTCTGGTCGATGTCGTGCACGGTAATCGGCTTGTCGAGCTCTTGTTCCTGCAGCCCGGAATCGAAGGCGATATAGACCGGGCCCTTGGGGCCGGTATTGGCGATCTTGTAGCCGCGCACGATGGAATCGAGCACGCCGTCGACGGTGGTCGCTTCGTCGTCCCATTTGACGATCGAGCGGACCACTTCGCCCTGGGTGTTGGCGGAATGCAGGTAATCGACGGAGCCGCGCAGGTCGATGTCAGACGGACCGGAGCCGCCCAGGATCAGGGCCGGCTGGCCCGCGCAATAGAGGTTGAAGACGCCCATGGCGCCGTGCAGCAGGCCGACGAGGTTGTGCAGGATGCAGAGCGCCGGCTTGCCGGACGCCGTGGCATAGCCCTGAGCCAAAGCCACCACCACGTCTTCATGCAGGCCAAGGACGACCTTGGGCGTCTGGTTGGCGTTGTAATTGACCAGGGAATCCTGAAGTCCCCGGTAGCTGGATCCGGGATTGAGAAAGGCATATTCGAAGCCGTAGCGGCTGAGCAGTTCGGCCACCGCGTCGGAGCCGTATTCCGGGCGGTTGCGCTTCCGCGTCTTGACCGGCGCCTCCACCGCCGTGGCGGCGTTCTTGCGGGCGGGTTTCGATTGGCGTTTGGTTTTTGCTCGGGCGGCGCGGGCCATGTCGTGTCTCTCCCTCTTCGACGTTTCTTATAACGCAATAGAATCAAGCGGCGCCCGGCCGCTGGCGCACTTAGCGTGCCGGCCGCCGGGCGTGATATTAATAAGTGTATCGACGCCGGACATCCACAAAGAACGGCGCCCCGTCCGCAAGAGCGGACAAGGAAAGGGAAAAGGAGAGACGCCCATGATGATCGATGCGGATACCCATCTTAGAGAAGACTTCCACCTTGATCAGGTCTACCCGCTCGATGGCGAATTCGCGGACCTCCGGCCCCGGCAGATCGGCGAAGGGGGTTATCACCAGATGCGCTATTCCCACAAGCTCAGCCCGTGGCCCGCGCGCGCGGAAGCCAGCCATTCCCACAAAGGGCTTTACGATCCCGAACGCTGGGAAGGGCGGATCGCCCGCATGCAGGACGAATCCATGGATATGGAGCGCCGGCTGGCTTCGTTCCGCGAGGCGGGGATCGAAAAGCAGGTCCTGTTCGGCACCAACATGGACGTGCCCGTGCTCAACCGCGGCGAACTTGGCGCCACTCTGTGCCGTATGTACAACGACTGGGTGGCGCGCCTGGTCGCGGGTTTTGAGGACGCGTTGTTCCCGGTGGGGCTCCTGCCCATGGGCGCGCCTGAGGAGATGCCCGGCGAGTTGAACCGGGTGGTCAAGGAGCTTGGCTTCAAGGCCGCCTTATTGGGTGCCTATTCCCTCGATCACACATTGGACGAAGACGTCTTCGATCCGACCTATGCCAAGGCGGAGGCGCTGGGCGTGCCGCTCTTCGTGCACCCCAATTCCCGGGGCGAGATGACCAACCGGTTCAGGAATTTCTACATCATGCACACCATCGCCCGGCCCACCAATTGCACCGCGGCGCTGGTGGCGCTGGTCATCGGCGGGGTGTTCGAGCGCTACCCGAAGCTGAAAGTCGCCTTTTTCGAATGCAATACAGAATGGATGCTCTATTGGATGCACCGCATGGATGCGACCTACGAATACCTTCGGGACGATTACGCGCCCTACCTCGCCATGAAGCCGTCCGATTACGTGCGGCGCAACTGCCTGCTGTCCTGCGAATCCCATGAACCCGGTCTGCCCCGGGCGATCGAGGAAATCGGCGCCGGGAACCTCTTGATGGCGTCCGACTATCCCCATTGGGATGCCGGGTTCCCCATGGTGGCCGAGGAGTTCCTGGCGCGCAGCGACCTCACCGACCGCCAGAAGCAGCTCATCACCTGCGAAAACATCCGCGCGCTGATGGAGATCTGAGGGCCGGTCGGACAAGAAAAACCCCCGGGCGCCGGCCCGGGGGTTCTCGCGTGTGCGAGATGGGCTTGGATTACATGCAGGCGATCATGCTGGGCTTGCGGCCTTTGTAGGTCACCGTGCAGTTCATGCCTTTTTTCAGGTCGCCCGCCTTGGCCGGCTTGCCGCCGACGGTGATCTTGGTCCCCTTGCCGCGGACGCGCAGCCGTGCCTTGACCTTTTCGCCCTTATCCGACTTGCCGGCGAATCGCAGGCTTTTGCCGCCGCCCCGCACCCGGGTCAGCTTGCCCTTGGCGGTGATCACCGGCAGCTTGACGATGTCGACCTTGCCCGGCGGCTGAGAGGCCTTCTGCAGCGCCTCGACGATGTCGGGCGGATAGGAATAGATCTCCTTAAGGAGCTTCGTGAACTCCTCGCCGTAGATCGGCTTGTGGGCCATCCGGCTCTTCTTCATGTCGGCCTTCAGCTTGGGATCGAGGCTGGCCTTCTTGAACGCCGCCAGCATCGCTTGGTAGCGGGCCTTGGGCACCTTCGGTCCCATGAAATAGGGATAGCCGAATTCGTTCATGGCGAACTTGAGGAACAGGATCTTGCGGGTACGCGGATCCTTGGCGAAATCGACCGCCCAGGGGACGTCCTTCAGCCTGGGATCGGGATTCTTCTTGGCGCCCATCTGATACAGGAGATGGATCTTGCCCGCCTTGTACCGCTTGGAATTGGGCCCGCTCAGCAGGGCCGACCAGGAATGGGTCGAACGGCCCATGACCTCGCCCCGGTCCGCGGCGAGGTTGATCTCGCTGCCGCCGGGATAGCCGGCGATCACCTTGAACTTCATGCCGAGAAGGTTGCGCAGCATGTGTGCCGCCGTGACCGAATCGGAAATGACCCCGGTGCCGCCGACGATGAATTGTTTCTTGTAAAGGTCATCGGCGGTCTTGATCCCGTTGCCGTCCCAGGCGATGGCGATGGAGGTTTCGCGGTTGAGCGAGCCCAGCCATTGCGCCTTCAAGGGGTCCATCTTCAACTTGGAAGCCTTGCCC
>JAHEKA010000197.1 GCA_024638585.1 Rhodospirillales bacterium | reverse complement strand
CCGCCCATTCGTACTGTGCTGTCCACTGACGCGCGGTGATCAGCACCGTGAGCTCCAGGAGCCGCCGGGGCAGGGTGGTCTTGGTCCGAAGATAAAGGCCGAAATCGCTGGCGATTTCCGCGAATTCAGGTGTCCTGAGCCAGACCGCGAAGGGCCCTCGGGCAGGACCGCTATAGCGCGGGCCGGCGATCTTTTGGTTCACCCGGACCTGTTCCGGCGTCATAGCGTCCTTGGGAATGGGTGGAATGCGCGCCATGCTGTCCCCTTGTGGTTTTGCGGGTCTTTGGTTCAGGCAGAGTATCAAACGTCGGCGCGAAGGCGAACCTGGGTGATGAGGGGAAGCGCCGGTTGTGGAATGCGCAATGATGGCCTAAGGTTCGAAAAAGACAGGGCGTTTTGGGAATACCGGTGCGAGCGGGGCCCAACCCGTCGCAGGGAGGCGTTGATGACGGCGACGCAAGCGGTCGGCGCGGTTCGTGATTTTGCGGTCAAGCGAGCCGGTCAGGTTGTCTGGTGGCATTGGATCGTTTTCACGATCGTCGCCGTGTTCGTGATTACGCCGGTGATCATGCTGGTCCTGGGCTCTTTTTCGCAGGCCAGCCTGCCCGCCGACTTCTCCCTGAACGAACTCGGCTGGGACAACTACATCGACGTCTGGACCGATCCCACCACTTATTCGCTCTTCACAAATACCTTCTATTACGTCACCGGCGCGACGGCCTTCGGCATCACCATGGCGGCGGCGCTTGCCTGGCTGGTGGAGCGCACCAATATCCCCGGCAAAATATGGATCTACGCGGGCGTCCCCATGACGCTTGCCATGCCCGGCCTGCTGCAGGCGATGGCTTGGGTGCTGTTGGGATCGCCGCGGATCGGCTTCCTCAATCAGTTCCTGATCGAGGTGCTTGGCATCCCCATGAACCCGATCAACATCTATACCCTGGAAGGGATGATGTTCGTCGAGGGGCTGCGTCTGGTTCCGACCGCCTTCCTGATGCTGGTGCCGCTCTTGCGCTCCATGGACCCGTCGCTGGAGGAAGCCGCCTTCATGTCCGGTGCCCATCCTCGATCGACACTGCGCAAGGTCACCCTCAAATTGATGCTGCCGGGTCTTCTTGCCGTCACCATCTATAACGGCATGACGGCGCTGGAGGTGTTCGAGGTCCCGGGCATCCTGGGCCTCCCCTCGGGGATCTATGTGTTCTCCACCAAGATCTATGCGATTCTGCATTCGGTGGGGGAGGAACCGGTCTATGGCCAGGCGAATGCGCTCGGCATCATCTACGTTTTCATCGCCATCATCGCAACCTATCTCTACTCCCGGGTGATCGCCAAATCGGAGCGCTTCACCATCATTACCGGCAAGGGCTACCGGCCGAGGGAACTGGACCTGGGGCGCTGGAAGTGGCTGGGCGTCGGGGCCGTCGTGATCTTCTTGACGGCATCGATCTTCCTGCCGTTCCTGGTGCTGCTCTATGTCTCGCTGACACCGTTCCTTCAGGTGCCGTCCTGGGAGGCGTTCGAGAATCTGACCCTCGCCAACTATTACGACGTGTTCAACACCGATCTGATCGGCACCGTGATGTGGAACACGACGGTGATGGTGCTGCTGACCTCGACCGCGACTGTCGTGCTGTCCTTCCTGGTGTCTCTGATCGTGGTGCGGTCCAAGTTCTGGGGCCGCAAGTTCCTCGACCAGCTGGCGTTCATGCCCCATGCCATTCCCGGCATCGTTATGGGCCTGGCCTTCCTGTGGCTGTTCCTGCAGATGGATATCCACGGCGGTATTCCCATCCATGGCGGCATCATCGCCATGACCATCGCATTCACCATCGGCTTCCTGTCCTACGGGACGCGGTCCATGAACGCGGCCATCCTGCAAATCCACAAGGAGTTGGAGGAGGCCGCCCAGGTGTCCGGCGCGCCCCATTGGCGCACCATGTGGCGGATCTTCTATCCCCTGTTGCTGCCGACCATCGTGGGGTTGTGGATCTGGTGCATGTTGCATGCCGTTCGTCATGCCAGCGTGCCGCTGATCCTCTATGACGGCGCGGAAAACCGGGTGTTGGCGGTCCTCATCTGGCGCATGTGGGACGAAGGCGAAGTGGGCGGTGTGGGTGTCATCGGCGTGCTGTTGATCGTCGCGCTGATGATCATCACCCTCGGCCTCCGGTTGATGGGCTTCGGACGCGGTGCGAAGATCCAGCAGGCGGGTCCCGGCTGATCAGCCGCGGCGTTGCGGCGTTGTCAGTCCGGTAGGTTCTCGGCGTAGAACCCGGCCTTGGACGCCGCGATCCCGCAAGCAGGGTCGAGCAATTCCAGCACGTTTCCGTCCGGATCGTGGAAGTAGCAATGCCGTCCGCCGAACGCGGCCTCGGGCCCGCGCGTCTCTTCCTTGGCGATCGACACGCCGCTGTCTTTGAGATAGGCCACCGCACGGTCGAACTCTTCGGGTTCGACGTAGAAAGCATGATGGATGCTGACGGCACCTTCTTCGTTGGGATGAATCGGCATCTTTGAGACCGTGAGGACGAAGTAGTCGTCCTCGGACCGGCAGAACACCATGCGTGGACTTTCACGGACGAAGTCGAAACCCAGCAGGTCGCAATAGAAAGCCTTTGCCCGGGCGAGATCGGTCACCGGGATGGTGAAATGGACCATTCCTTTCGTCTTGAACACGGCCTCGGCCTCCTTTCCCTGACTCACCTGTTCACGCTCGGCGGGACCCAGGTGCATTTGCAAATTTCCGAAACGGTATCTTTTTTTTGCAATTCCTTATAGATTCGATTTGACGAGCGCCCTGCGGAGACGGGGCGGAAAAGTAATCAACGTGTATCGTCCGGCGCTGCAGGGAGACCGGGCATGACGCCCAATCAGGCTACCGCTTTCTATCATTCGGCGATGGATTTTCCGCGGCTCCGGCTGCCCCGCTGGGGCGCGCCGTTCGGGCCGCCGACGGCGATGCACGACAAGAACCGCAAAACGAGGAGGCATGCACGATGACGCGTAATGCAGTGAAACTGGGACTGGCGGTGCTGGTCGCAGGGGGCATGGGATTCGGTTCCCTGGCACCGGTCGCGGGGGCCGCGGACCTTCCCAAGTCGACCCAGGACATGCTGAAGAAGCTCAAGCTCGATGCCAGTGTGTTGAAAGACCTTGACCAGGCCCTCAAGGTGCCGAAAGCGATGCTGGACGCGGCAAAGAAGGAAGGCCAGGTGCGCATCGGTGCAACCCACGACCCGAGGCAGTTCCGCGATTTCATCCGCCCCTTCAAGGAACGCTATCCCGGGGTCGAGGTGAATTACGCCCGGGCCAACCGCTACGACCGGGTGATCAAGCCCCTCATCGCCATGAAGTCCGGCAAGGTCATCGTCGATGCGATCATGGGCTTCGGCGGCAACACCTTCCAGTTCGAGAAGCTCAACGCTCTGGTCAATCTCACCGATTTGCCGGTCTACAAGCTGGTCCCGAAATCCATGAAGAGCCCCAGCGGCAACTACGTCGGGCAACGATTCCTGACCCGCTGCTTCAGCTACAACACCAAGAAGGTCAAGCAAGAGGATCTGCCCAAGACCTGGGAGGACATCCTCTCCAGCAAGCGCTGGGCGGGCAAGAACCTGGCGCTGGTCAACCGGCCCGATTACTGGGCGCTCCACCTCTGGGTCGTCAAGGGCGAGAAGTGGACCAAGAATTACCTGACCCAGATGTTCCTGAAGCTCAAGCCGCAGTTGCGCAAGGAAGGCAACAACGCGGCGATGCAGCTGTTGGGCGCGGGGGAATTCGACGGCCTGATCGCGGGCACCGTGCATCGGACCTCGGTGCTGCAAAAGAAAGGCACGCCGATTGGCCTGCATTGCCCAGGCCCGGTGGTCCCGACCACGGTGTCGCCGGTTGGCGTCTTAAAGGGCGGCAATGAGAACGCGGCCCGCCTGTTCGTGAACTGGTTCCTGAGCCGCGAAGGCCAGCTGGCCCAGTTCCACAGCGCCCATTACACGCCGCTGTATAAGGATTTGCAGGCCGCCGGGCTCGACGCCCTGCCAGGCCTGAAGATCGACGACAGCAAGCGGGTCTTCTACCGGGAGGACCTGTGGCGCAAGGAAAAGGCCGAGCTGGTCAAGCATTGGGACGGCCTGTGGTTCAAGCGCAAGGGCCTCAAGATGCAGACGGTCAACGCCAAGATCTCCGCGGTCAAGCGGGGCGGCCGGCGCTACCACTTCCAGGTTGGCGGCAAGGAACAGAAGGTTCGGATATCGAGCTCACGGACCATCGTGTTGGTCGACGGCAACCGGACCGGCCGCAAGTCCGTCAAGAAGGGCATGACCTGCGAGATCACCTATCCGGGTCACGACCAGACGGCCAAGCAGGTGGCCTGCAAGAAGTAGCGGTCCTCCGGCGCCGGGGGAACCGTCCCCCAAACTGACAAGAGGGACCGGCCCACGGGCCGGTCCCTTGCGGCTTCGGCGTCTGAACAGAGGAGGGGAAGGCCGATGCTCAAGAATTACCGTGTTTACGACGCCGATTCCCACGTGCTGCTCAGCCCGCGCATGTGGGAGGACCTGCCTGAGGCTTATCGGGCGCGCCGGCCGCGGCCCCTGACGGTGGGCGATCGCGACGGCATGGGGAAATGGGATTCGGGCTGGCTGATCGACGGGCGCATGCAGCCCCACCCCTATGGCGCGGCGACCCAGGGGGCCAACCGGCCGACCTCCACCCTGGCGGATTACGGTGCGCCGGCGGACAAGATCGGCAACCGCGACCTGTCCGATCCCGCCGCGCGGCTCTCCGGCATGGACCGGGCGGGCATCGACGCGCAGATCATTTTCCCGACCACCCTTTACGCCAACGCGACCACCGATCCCGGTTTCGAGGCGGCGTTGATGCGGGCCTACAACCGCTATGTCGGCCGCCAGTGCCGGGCCGCGCCCGAGCGTCTCAAATGGGCGGGCCTGCTGCCCTTGCGGGACGTGGCCGAGGGCTGCGCCGCGGTCGGCGAAATGAAGGAGCTCGGCGCCAGCGCCGCGGTGGTCTACGGCACGGCCGGCGATTACATGTTGTCGCATCCGCCGTTCAAGCCGGTGTGGGATGAGCTGGCGGCGAGCGGTCTCCCGGTCTGCGTGCATATGGGGATGAGCTTCCCGCCCTTCGAGCGCCTGTGCCAGAGCCGCCTGGACGCCCATTCCATCGGCATGGGGTTGCCCGCGGTTCTGGGCTTCGTCGCCGTGGTCGGGCACGGCATGATGGACACCTATCCCGACCTCAAGGTGGCGTTCCTGGAATACGGTGCGGAGTGGCTGTTCTATATGGCGGGCCGCATGGGCCACTACCTGCCGAGCTACCGGGCGGACACCACCATCACCCGGATCCCCAAGGATGCGCTCACGGACTACCTGCGCTCGGGTCGGTTCTTT
>JAHEKA010000196.1 GCA_024638585.1 Rhodospirillales bacterium | reverse complement strand
ATCGGTGCGCGGGCCGAGGGCGCACGTAACTACTCGCAGTGCGATTCAATGTTGATTGGCGACCGCTGTGGCGCTCACACTTTTCCCTATCTGCAGGTCGCCAACAAAAGCGCGACAGTGGAACACGAAGCGAGCACGTCGAAAATCGGTGAAGAACAACTGTTTTATTTCGCAAGCCGTGGCATCGAGACCGAAGAGGCGGTATCGATGATCATCAACGGTTTTGTGCGCGACGTATTCATACATTTGCCAATGGAGTTTGCCGTTGAAGCGACCAAACTTCTTGGTCTCAAGCTGGAAGGAAGTGTTGGATGATCAACAATAATGCCCCTGAACTGCTGGATGTGCGGGGACTGACCGCGACGGTCGACAATCATGAAATTCTGCGCGGCATTGACCTGAGCGTACGCGCCGGGGAAGTGCATGCCATCATGGGCCCGAACGGCTCCGGCGATACCGCTCGCTTCGACAAGGCGTTAAAGGGGATATCCTGGCTGGAGGACATCAAGGGCCGCACTTTCTATCCCGTGGGCGGTGCTTGGCGCGCCTTTGCCAATATTCACATGGGGCACACCGGATATCCGCTCCATGTCATTCACGAATATGAAATGAGCCGGCGGAGCGCCCTTGATATCTGCGGGCTCGTAGGCCGATTGGGACCGGAATCCCTTCGCGGCCTCCCGGGCGTGCCCAAGGCCAGGCTTTCGACCCTGCCGATGGCGGCACAGCTGATGGAGCGTTTGCTGCTTCGCACGAGACCCAAAAGGGTGGTGTTTTCCGCCTACGGCTTGCGCGAAGGTTGGCTCTACAGCCGCTTGAAGAAGAAAGAGAGATCCGCCGATCCCCTGCGCGCCGCCTGCGCTCAATATGGCAGCAATGAATCGCGGTTTGGCCTGAAGGGAGGGCCCCTGGTGCGTTGGGCGGATCCGTTGTTTCCCGATGAAGATCCCAAGGCCAAGCGCCTTAGGGAGGCCGCCGCGGCGCTTTCGGATTTGGGTTGGAGCGGTCATCCGGACTACCGGGCGGACGATGCCTTCAACCGGGTTTTGCACCTTCCGTTGGCGGCGATCAATCATGAGGAACGGGTGCGGCTCGCCTTCATGATCGGCGCGCGCTATGGGGGCGGCCGTCAAGGTGTCGCGCAGGACAAAGTCCGTCCGCTGATCGATGACGATGGGCTCGACCATGCCATGAAGGTGGGGCGCGCCCTTCGCCTTGGGCTGACGATTTCCGGTGGGGCGCCAAATTTGCTGGATGAAGTTTTCCTCCAGTTGGATGCGCAATCGCTGATCCTGACCATTCCCGGCAAGATGAATTTTTTTCTGGGCGACGTCGCGATGCGCCGCTTTACGGCGTTAGCCGGGCTTTACGACCGCAAGGCCGTGGTGGCCTCCCCAAAGTAGTCGATCCACGTCCTATCGGAGCGCTCGACGCGGTCGGAGATGTTGCGACCGAAGCCTTTCCAAAGCTTAAGCGGAGGTAAAAGCGCTCGGGCAAACACGTCGCGGATGGAAGCCCTCTGCCGCATCAAGAAGCGGACGTCAACGATGTCACTTCATTTTGCGCGTTTCTAGCCATTCCCGCGCCAGCTTCTGTGCTTTGGCAATCTGGTCGGAGGTCATGGACTTGGCGAGCAGGTCCCGGGCTTTCGCGCCTTCCCTATCACCATTTTCTGCTGCCAGACTGAACCACATATACGCTGTCGCATGGTCCTGTGGAACGCCCTGGCCATTGTAGTAAGCCAAACCGAGATTGACTTGGCTCTCGGCGAATCCCTGCTCGGCGGCCTTGCGATACCACTTCACCGCCTTGGTATCGTCCTGCGGCACACCAAGGCCCCTGGCGTACATGGCACCGAGGCTAGGTTGGGCATTAACATCCCCCTGCTCGGCGGCCTTGCGGAACCACTCTGCCGCCTTAGCGACGTCCTGCGTGACGCCGTTGCCCTCAAAATACAGGACCCCCAGGAAGTACTGTGCCCTGGCATTGCCTTGATCAGCCAGCGGTCGCAACTCCCTAAGCGCCGCCGCATAGTCACCACGCTTGGCGGCAGCCAACCCCTTTTCGATATCCAGCGTCGCCCCGGTCATGCCCATGCCATCCCCGGCACTCGGCCAATGGCAGTTCGTATGAGCATGGCAACCTCCTCCCGTTGGACAATCACCCAATCAATTAAAAACCGGAAAGGACAAAATTGACAGATGGCTGATGTCCGGTTCGGAGCATGAAGGGTTAGCGGAATTGCCGGACGCGTTCGGCAAATTTGGCTCGCCGGTCCCTATTTCCTCGCCGTCCATTCTTGATTGGACCTGTTATGACACGGCCACAGGATCAAGCGTGTTCCCGTGCGGTTTTTTGCGTTTTTGACATCCACGCACATGTTCTTGAGTTTGCCGAACATGCCGCGAATCCTGCCCTTGTCCAGTCTCCAGCGCTGATTGCTCTGCCCCTTATCGGTTCATACCTGCGTATGATCCGGTTCCCGGTTTCCGCTTCGATCACTGTGCAATCCAGAAATTGAAGGCTGTTCCAGAGACTAAAGCGGTATTGGTGAGCCTTTGATGATTTTCGCGTTCAGGCAACATTTAGAGACGAAACATGGCTCAGCGGGCTCATTGGAAAGAACCGGGTTGTGATGCAGCCATGTTGCCAATGAATAAGGCCCCAGATGGGGCCTCAATAATCGAAGAAAAGTGGTGCCCAGGGACAGAATCGAACTGCCGACACGGGGATTTTCAGTCCCCTGCTCTACCAACTGAGCTACCTGGGCACCGGGTGGCCGGAACGGCCTGCGGGGAGCGGTTATAGGGGCAATCGGCCCGCCTGTAAAGCGCCCGGCCCGCTGCCCGGCCCGCCAGAGCCCGCGAAATCTTTGGTTAAGGAACGGGCAATATTATATAGGCTGTTAACCAAGACTGAGCCTCTCCGGGACACGGCCGTGAGCCTTCCGGGGGCCGGCGCTTCAAGGCGCGAGGGATGGTGGGTTCGTGACCCGATCGGTTGGAACAGTAGAGACGCGTCCCGGCCCAGGCGGGCCGGGCTTCGACTACGATCGGCTGCCGGCCGGATATTACGACCACGTCTATCGCGCCGGCGCCGGGGTGCAGTCGAAATGGCACCACATGAAGTTCCGGCGCTTCGCCGCCGCCCTGGAAGGTTTTCACCGTCACCTGGATATCGGCTGCGGCCCCGGCACCTTCATCGGCAGCCTGGCCGAAGGAGCGCATAGCTCGCTCGGCATCGATATCGCCGAGCCGCAGATCGCTTATGCCGAAACCCATTATGGCGGCCCCGGGCGGTCGTTCCGAACCATTCCCGAAGGGCCCCTGCCGTTCAAACCCGCTAGCTTCGATGCCGTCACCCTGATCGAGCTGATCGAACACCTCCCGCGCCCGGCCAATGTGGAACTTCTCCGCAATGCCCTCGGCGTGCTCAGGCCGGGCGGGAGAATCTTCGTTTCCACACCCAATTACCGGAGCGCCTGGCCCTTGGTCGAACGCCTGGTCAGCCGCGTGGGCGGCGTCGATTACAGCGAACAGCACATCACACGCTTTCACCGGGCGAGCCTGCGGTCCCTGCTGGAAGACGCAGGCGCCACGGATGTCACGGTCGAGGGCTACATGCTGGCCGCGCCCTTCGCCGCAGGCCTGTCCTGGCGGCTCGCCGACACTCTGGCGCGCCTGGAACCGCGCGGACTCACCAACCGCTTGGGCTTACTGTTATTCGCCACCGGCACGAAGCGCGATGGCCACTGAACTGACCGTCATCGTCCCGACCCTGAACGAGCGGGACAATGTCAGCCTGGTGGTCGAGAAGCTTCACCAGGTGCTTGCCGGCATCCAATGGGAAGTGATCTTCGTCGACGACGATTCCACCGACGGCACGGTGGAAGCCCTCAAGGACCTCGCCCGGTCGGATCCCCGGGTGCGGTTCATCCATCGCATCGGCCGGCGCGGCCTGTCGTCTGCCTGTCTGGAAGGCATGGCGGCCTCCGCCAGCCCCTACCTCGCCGTCATGGATGCCGACCTGCAGCACGACGAGACCCTCCTGCCCCGGATGCTCGCCAGCCTGCGGGCCGATGAAGCGGACCTCGTGATCGGCAGCCGCTACATCGAAGGCGGCGGGGTCGGCACCTGGAACAAATGGCGCCAGCGAATCAGCGCCTTCGCCGTCAGCCTCGGCCAGTTCGTCCTGTGGGCGGAACTGACCGATCCCATGAGCGGCTTCTTCATGATGCGCCGCGAGGTCTATGATCGGACCGTCCGGTCGATGTCCGGCATGGGCTTCAAGATCCTTCTCGACATGGTATCGGCGGCCGGCGATTCGCTCCGCATCAAGGAGTTGCCATTCGAGTTCGGCACCCGGCAGCACGGCGAAAGCAAGCTCGACACCTTAGTGGTTTGGGAATTCCTCTTGCTGGTCATCCAGAAGCTTGTGCGCGATTTCATTCCCGCACGCTTCATCATGTTCATCATCGTCGGCAGCCTGGGCGCCGTGATCCATCTCCTGGTGCTGGCCATCGGCATCAAGGGCTGGGGGGCGTCCTTCCTCTGGGCCCAGGCGGCGGCCGCCGCGGTGGCGATGGTGTCGAATTATTTCGTCAACAACCTGCTGACCTATCGAGACCTGCGCCTGCGCGGATCGCGCCTGGTGCTGGGACTGATCGGTTTCATGGTGATCTGTTCGGTCGGCGCGGTGGTCAATGTCGACATCGCGACCAGCGCCCATGCGCGGGGCCTGCCCTGGTGGCTCGCAGGACTGATCGGGGCCGCCATCGGCGCGGTCTGGAATTTCGCGGTGTCTTCGACCCTGGTCTGGCGCCGCTCACGCAAGTCTGCAAGCGGCTGAGCGGGCCGGCGCCTTAGGCCCGGCCCTGGGACGCCTCATCGACATCCTGATTCTGGCCGTCTTCGGCGCTGTCCGGCGGTTCCTCGGCGGGAATGCGGTAGTCCTCGCGCAGCCAACGCCCGAGATCATGATCGGCGCAGCGCTTGGAACAGAAGGGCCGATAGGTCACATGGACGGGGCGGGCGCACATCGGACACTTTTTCCCCCGGCCCGCGGCCTTGAACTCCTTCACCTCGGCGCTGGGCCTCTCTGACCCGCCGCCTCTGCCTGTCTCCTCAGCCATGGCGCGATCCTAACGGCTTGCCCCTCTCACGCCAAGCCCCTGGGCAGCGGACGGCACCGTCTCAATCATCGGCGTCCGCCAGGCGCGCCACCAGGGTTCCGTCGCCGCGCCGACGCGCCAGTTCCACCAGGCCGAGCTCGGAAACTCCGGTCGCGCGGATGAACGCTGGGTCGGCGCGGAGACCCTCCATCAGCCGCTCCAGCACCGCCGCCCGGTCCGCCTCATCCTCCATATGGATGAAATCGATGACGCTGATTCCGCCAAGCCCGCGCACACGCAACTGGCGCG
>JAHEKA010000195.1 GCA_024638585.1 Rhodospirillales bacterium | reverse complement strand
CGGTGCGCGAGCTGCAGGCCAACGGGCGGGCCTATCCGCCCAATTTCCTGCACGAAAGCTGGCGCGATTTCCTCTATTGGGATTCCGAGCTCGAAGCGCGCTAGGCGCGATCGGGCCTGAGCGGCACGCCCGGCGGCCCAACCTTCGAAAAATCCGATCGGGACAGGCTCATCCTTCGACAGGATCAGGATGGGGGTGTCGGCGAAATCCCTCATGCTGAGCTGGTCGAAGCAGGAGGTTCACAAGGCCATGCCACGTGAAAAAAGCCTTATTTAAATAATCACTTAATTAAAGAGATCTTGAAACAAGGCGTTTTTCAGGGCCGAAAAATCGCCCTCGCCTGGCCCCGAAGCCAGGGATCAGACCCGTTCTGACAGCCAGATGGCGACGCGGGTGCCGGCGCGGATCGCCGCGGTCACCGGGCCGTGGGCGGGCGCCTGGCCGGCGCCTTCGGCGATGGCCCGGGCCTTGTGTTCGCTTTCATCGGCCTGGGCTTGGGTGATCAGGGTCTCGAGCTCCGGGTCCTCGCCTCCGAGCGCCGCCTTCTGGGCGGCGTAATGATCGACGATCACCTGTTCCACCGCCTCGGTGCAGGCCATCGCCGTCTTGGGCCCGGCCAGCGCCGTCGCCGCGCCCAGGGCGAAGCCGGCGACGTGCCAGATCGGCGAGAGCAGGGTCGGGCGCACCCGGCGCGCATTCATCATGGCGTCGAACCGTTCCAGGTGTTCGCGCTCCTTGTCCGCCATTTCCCTGATGGCTTCGGCCTCGGGCCGGTTGCCGAGCACCGCGAGCTGGCCCGCGTAAATCCGCGCGGCACCGTATTCGCCGGCCTGATCGACCCGGATCATGCGCGCCTTGCGCGCCTCCTGGCCGCCGTCCGCGGGATGGCGTGTCTTATCCATGGATGACCTCTCCTTCGCCGCCGCGGCCCGCCGCGCGCAGGGCGCCGAGTGTCGCGAAGACCCCCATCCCCAGCGCCGCCATCATATTGTAGCCCGCCATGGAGATGCCGCCGAGCGACCAGGGGACCTCATCGCAGCGCACCACCTTGGTGTTGGCGAGCAGTTCGGCCACCATCTGCTGGGCGGTCTTGCCGCTGCTCGAGCCCGGCCCGACGCAGGCCTGGGTCCCTTCCCACCATTTCTGTTCGACGCCGACATGGAAACCGGCGATGCCTGCGTCGACGAAGAGCGCCAGCGCGGCCAGGCCCAGGACCGCGGCCAGCGCCCCCTTGGGCGGTGCCGTGCCGCGTGCGAGCCCGGCGCCGATCAGGCCGAGGCCGATGACCACCGCATAGGGCCAGCGCTGCCAGATGCACAACACGCAAGGGGCCAGGCCGCCGATATATTGGAAGGCGAAGGCACCCAACAGCATGGCGGCGGCGCCCGCCGCCAATAGGCCGGCGACCAGTCCGGGGCGCTCGAGGATGTCGTTCAGGATGGGGGCGGCGGGCATGGCGTGCTCAGGTTGCGTGGACACATGACGGTCGGCCTGCCCTGGATATAGGCGCGGGCGGCCTCACACCAAGTATTTTATGGCGACGAATCCGCCGATAAGAAGGCAGAAAAACGCCGTGGTGACCAGTTTGAGGTTGCCTTCGATGAAATCCCGGATCGGCGGGCCGAAACGCCAGAGCAGCACCGCTTCCAGGAAGAACCGCAGGCCCCGGGCCAGGATCGAGGAGATCACGAACACCCAGAGATCGAGCCCCGCCACGCCCGAGGCGATGGTGATGACCTTGTAGGGGAACGGGGTCAGCGCCGCCCCGGCGACGATCCAGGCGCCCCATTCGTTGTAGCGTCCGGTGAAGTCTTCGAAGGCCGCACCGTAGCCGTAGAACTCCACCAGGGGACGGCCCACGGTGTCGAAGAGCAGCGCCCCGATGGCATAGCCCGCCAGCGCGCCGAGGACGGAGCCTGCCGTGCAGACGAAGGCGATCCAGAACGCCTTGGTCCGGTCCGCCAGCACCATCGGCACCACCATGACATCGGGGGGGATCGGGAAGAACGAGGATTCGGCGAAGCTGACCGCGAACAGGGCGGGCATGGCCCGGCGGTGGCCGGCCATGCGCATGGTCCAGTCGTAAAGCCCCTTGAGCACGTCTCAGGGGGACTTCAGCCAGTCGGGATCGGGCATGTCATAGAATGCCTGACGCAGGGCCCCGCCCCAGTATTCGCGGATCAGCCCGAGATAGGGATCGCCTTCTGCGAGGCTGACTCGCAGGCCGGATTTCAGGCTGTCGCGTTCATAGGCGATGATGTCGATGGGGGGGCCGACCGAGACATTGGAGCGCATGGTCGAATCGAAGGACAGCAGGGCGCATTTGATCGCCTGCTGGAGGGTCGAGGAATGGGTGATGGTGCGGTCGATGATCGGCTTGCCGTATTTGATCTCGCCGATCTGCAGGTAGGGGGTTTCCACCGACGCCTCGATGAAATTGCCGGCCGAATAGATCATGAAGAGCCGGGCCTCTCCGCCCTCCACCTGGCCGCCGAAGATGAACGCGGCGTTGAACTCCAGCCCCTGTTCCGCCAGGTGTTCGGCATCCACCTCGTAGACGTTGCGCAGTGCCGCACCGACGATCCGGGCGGCGGCAAACATGGTCGGCACGGCGTGAAGGTCGCCGTCTCCGCCGCTATCGAGGTCTTCCATCAATTGGCGGATCACCGCCTGGGTGATGGCCAGGTTGCCCGACGACAGCAGGGCCATGAAACGTTCGCCGGGTTTTTCGAAACGGGTGATCTTGCGGGCCACCGACACCTGGTCGACGCCGGCATTGGTGCGCGAATCGGCGGCGAAGACGAGGCCTTGATCAAGCAGGAATCCGACGGCGTATGTCATGGAGCGGGTCTGGATCTTGGTGTAGCCGGGGCCGGGAATGCGACCACCGGGGGCGTTGGGAGCCGGCATGGGTTCTGACCGGTTGGGATTATTATCGGGCCGGGTCAACAGACCGTTAATCGCATCTTACCTCATTGCTGGGCCATCGCGACAGATACCTGCACGTCCATGTCTTCGATGCCGCCGCCCCGCCGCACGCCCCGCACCGGCGCGCAGTAGGTGTAATCGGGGCCCACGGCCACCCGCACATGGGCGTCGGCGGGGCAGATCTCGTTGGTGATGTCGAATGCGACCCAGCCCACGTCCTCGACCCAGGATTCCACCCAGGCGTGGGAGGCGGCCTCGTCCGCCGCTTCGCCTTGCACGTGGACATAGCCCGAAACGTAGCGGGTCGGCACCCCCAGCCATCGCGCGGCGGCGGCGAACACATGGGCCTGGTCCTGGCACACGCCGGTCCCCGCCTCCAGCACCTCGGCCGCGGTCGATTCCACATCCGTCATCCCGTTCTGGTAATGGACCGCGGCGGCGACGGCACGCAACATCCGGTGCAAGCCGTCGAGAGGATCGGCGACAAAGGCCTGGGCCAGGGGCTGGGCGAAATCCCGGACCGGCTGCGACGGGCCAGTCAGCAGGGTCGGCCGCAGGTAGACCTCCCGCGGCAGCTTGTCCTCCAGCGGATGGTGCGGGACGATCCCGGCGGTATCGTGGGAATCCACCAGCCCTTCGACGCGGATCGCAATTTCGTCGTGCACGTCGTCAAACACCAGGATGTGCTGGATATTGCCGAACCCGTCGATCTGCTGGGTCATCTCCCCGGGGGCAACGATCGACCAGTTGCGCACCTCCTGGGTGGAATCGGAGCGCGGCGTCGCGTGCAGACACTGGATCGAGTAATGCGCCGGGTAGCTATAGCGGTATCGGGTCGCGTGGTGGATGGAAAGCAGCATGTGCCTCTAGAGGTCCAGTGACGTTGATCGCATTTCGGTTTCGGCCGGTGGGCCGTTAGATGGGCCGGTTGCTCGTTCCGTTTTGTCCCTAGTCGGCAACCAGGTAGGCCGATTGTATCTCATTGCCGACGGCGTTGTTGCGGACGATAAAATCGCTGAGGAATTCATGCAAACCTTGCTCGAACACGTCGGCGATCCTGCCGTAATGAAGCCTGGCGTGCAATTCCCCGGCCAGCCGCCGTGCTTCGTCCCCGCCGGGGCTGCCGATCTCGTCGAGCATCTCCAGCACGTCGTTGACGCAGGCATGCAGTGACCGCGGAAAGGCGATGTTGAAGATCAGCATCTCCGCGACATGGGCCGGGGTGATGGTTTCCTTGTAGGCATGGTGGTAATTGCGATAGGCGCTGACCGAGCGCAGCAGCGCACCCCACTGCATGTAATCGAGCGCGCTGCCGACTTCGACCTCGTCGGGCAGCAGGATGTGGTACTTCACGTCGAGGATCCGCGCCGTGTTGTCGCCGCGCTCCATGAAGGTGCCGAGCCGCAGGAAATGGTAACGCTCGTCGCGCAGCATGGTGGCGAGCACCGCGCCGCGGAACAGGTGCGAGCGCTCCTTGATCCAGTCGAAGAAATTGCGGTGCCCGCGCGAGGCGAGCCGTGCCGGCGTCATGGCGCTGAGCTCCAGCCAGGTCGAATTCAGCGCCTCCCACATCTCCGTGGTCAGCGCCACCCGCTCGGCCCGCGCGTTTTCCCGGGCCGCGCGGATGGTGGAGTAGATGCTCGACGGGTTGTCGGCATCCAGCGTCATGAATTGGATCACGGCTTGGGAGCTTGCCTTGGGGAAGCGTTCGTGGAACAGCTCCGCCCCGCCCGAGATCTGCAGCACCGCGTCCCACTCGCCGCCCTCGGTGTCCTCCGGGGCGTCGCCCGCGGCCGGGAGCAGGGCCATGCGGTTGGACACATCCAGGATGCGCGCGGTGTTCTCCGCCCGTTCGACCTGGCGGGCCATCCAATAGAGGTGATCGGCGCTGCGGGAAAGGACGGTGGTCATGGTGCGCCGCCTCCGTCCCTGAGCACCCAGGTGTCCTTGGTGCCGCCGCCCTGCGACGAATTGACCACCAGCGACCCTTCGCGGAGCGCCACCCGGGTCAGGCCGCCGGGCACCACGGTCTGGGCGGTGCCGGACAGCACGAAGGGCCTGAGGTCGACATGCCGGGGCGCGATGCCGGACTCGGTGAAGGTCGGGCAGGTGGAGAGCGACAGCGTCGGCTGGGCGATGAAGTTGGCGGGGTCCCCTAGGATACGGTCGCGGTAGGCGGCGATCTCTTCGGCCGTTGCCGCGGGGCCCACCAGCATGCCATAGCCGCCGGCGCCGCCCACCTCTTTCACCACCAGCTCCCCAAGGTGGTCCAGCACATAGGCACGGTCGTCGTCCTTGCCCAGCGACCAGGTCGGCACGTTGGACAGGATCGGCTTTTCGCCCAGGTAGAAGCGGATCATCTCCGGCACGTAGGTGTACATCGCCTTGTCGTCGGCCACGCCGGTGCCGATGGCGTTGGCCAGGGTCACGCCGCCCGCCCGGTAGGCGGCAAGCAGCCCCGGCACGCCGAGCAGCGAATCCGGCTGGAAGGCC
>JAHEKA010000194.1:1947-5439 GCA_024638585.1 Rhodospirillales bacterium | reverse complement strand
CTCATGATAGATTCTTTCCTCCCGTACACCTTGCTCAGGCACAGGTAGACCATTAGTTTGCAAATCATTCTAAGGGTAAATCATTAGAATTCCAACTGTTCCGCCGGGTGCCGCCCTCGGCCCTGTCTAGGCCCCGCCGGACATAGAGATTAAGCTTTGATTTGAACGACCTATGAACACGTCTGAGGACCAGGCGGCCATGAACGGCCAACCCGAGCGCGCCCAAACAACCGCCCTACAGCGGACCGAGGCCAAGGCGGCGATCCGCGCCAAGGCCCAGGAGTTGGGCTTCGATCAGGCCGGTATTGCGGCAGCGGTTGCGCCCGCCGATTCCGGATCGGGCCTTGGCGCGTTCCTGGATGCCGGACATCACGGCGACATGGACTGGATGGCCCGCAGGGTCGACGCGCGGGTGGCGCCCAAAGGGCTCTGGCCCGCGGCGCGGAGCGTCATCGCCCTCGCCATGAATTACGGACCCGCGAGTGACCCGCTTGCCCTGCTTCCCCAACGTAGCCGCGGTTCCGTCGCCGCTTATGCGCGGGGACGGGACTATCACCTGGTGATGAAATCGCGGCTCAAGGCGTTGGCCCGCTGGATCGCCGAAGCCTACGGCGCCGACGTCAAGGTCTTCGTCGATACCGCGCCGGTGATGGAAAAGCCCCTGGCCCAGGCCGCCGGCCTCGGCTGGCAGGGCAAGCACACCAACCTGGTGTCGCGCGAATTCGGATCCTGGCTGTTCCTCGGCGAGATCTACACCACCCTCGACCTGCCGCCCGACAAGCCGGAGGCGGATCATTGCGGCTCGTGCCGCGATTGCCTCGATATCTGCCCGACCAAGGCCTTTCCCGGGCCCGGCAAGATCGATGCGCGGCGCTGCATCTCCTATCTCACGATCGAGCACAAGGGCCAGATCGCCGAAGAGTTCCGCGCCCCCATGGGCAACCGCATCTATGGCTGCGACGATTGCCTGGCGGTCTGCCCCTGGAACAAATACGCAGCCCTTGCGCGGGAGGCCGCCTTCCAGCCGCGCATAGAGCTGACCGCGCCCAAGCTCGCGGATTTGGTCCAACTGGATGACGCGGCCTTCCGCCAGGTGTTCTCGACCTCCCCCATCAAGCGCGTCGGGCGCGACCGCTTCGTACGAAATGTATTGGTCGCCATCGGCAATTCCGCCAACCCCGCGCTCGCGCCCAGGGCCGAAGCGCTGCTGGCCGATGCCTCCCCCCTGGTGCGTGGGATGGCGGTATGGGCGTTATGGAACTTGCTGGATGGGCCCGCCTTCGCGGCCCTCAAGCAGCACCACCGCCCGGGGGAAACCGATGCCGGGGTCGCGGCCGAATGGGATCGCGCCGCCGCAGGCGAGAAACAGGAGACGGGGGACGGATGAAGGTCGCCGATTTCGATTTCACCCTGCCGCGCGAGTTGATCGCCGCCCGCCCCATGGAGCCGCGCGAGGCGGCACGGCTTCTCGTCATCGGGGAGCAATTGTCGGACCGCCATGTGTCCGACATTCCCGGGCTCCTGCGCCCGGGCGACGTGGTTGTGGTCAATGACACCAGAGTGATCCCGGCGCGGCTCAAGGGCCTGCGCGGGACGGCCAAGGTCGAAATCACCCTGCATAAGCCGCTCGCGCCGGGGCGCTGGCATGCCTTTGCCAAGGGCGCGCGAAAGCTGAACAGCGGCGACATCATCACCTTCGGCCCCGGCGTCGCGGCCAACGTTCTGGACAAGGGCGAGGGCGGCGAGGTGACCCTCGACTTCGCCCTTCCCGATGCGGAAGTGCTGGCGGCAATCGAACGGCTGGGCACTGCCCCCCTACCCCCCTACATCCCGCGCGAGTCCGGGCCCGATGCGCAGGACCGCGCCGATTACCAGACCATCTTCGCCGACAAACCCGGCGCCGTCGCCGCACCCACGGCGGGATTCCACTTCACCGATCCGCTTCTTCACGCCCTGGTCGCACGCGGCATCAACCGCGCGACCCTGACCCTGCATGTGGGCGCCGGCACCTTCTTGCCGGTCAAGGTGGAAGAGGTCGCCCAGCACCGCATGCATTCGGAATGGGGGCAGCTCGACGACGCCACCGCCGATTTCATCAACGCGGCCAGGGACCAGGGGGGGCGGGTCGTCGCGGTCGGCACGACCGTGGCCCGGCTGCTCGAGACCGCCGCCGACAAGGCCGGGCGGCTCAGGCCGTTCGAGGGAGAGACCGACATCTTCATCGCACCCAGCTACACCTTCCGGGGGGTCGACCTTCTGCTGACCAATTTCCACCTGCCGAAATCGACGTTGTTCATGCTGGTTTCCGCCTTCGCCGGGCTCGACGTCATGAAAGCGGCCTACGCTCATGCGATCGCGGAACGCTACCGGTTTTATTCCTACGGCGATGCCTGCCTGATTCACCCCGCCCCCGGGGTGCGGCTGAAGGACACGCCATGACGGCGCCGCCTTTCGGGTTCGAGCTCAAGTCCACTTCCGGCACCGCACGGCGCGGGCGGCTCAGTTGCGCCCATGGGACGGTGGAAACGCCCGCCTTCATGCCCGTGGGCACGGCGGCGACGGTCAAGGCGCTCAGGCCCGAAGACGTCCGCGCGACGGGCGCGGAGATGATCCTCGCCAACACCTATCACCTGATGTTGCGCCCGGGACCGGAGGTGATCGAGGGATTGGGCGGCCTGCATCGCTTCATGAATTGGCCCGGTCCGATCCTGACCGATTCCGGCGGCTTCCAGGTAATGTCGCTGTCGGAACTGCGCAAGATCACGGAAACGGGCGTCACCTTCCGCTCGCACATCGACGGCACCATGTACGACCTGACCCCGGAGCGCGCGGTCGAGATCCAGCGTCAGTTGGATGCCGACGTCACCATGGTGCTGGACGAATGCACCGCCTTCCCGGCAACCGAGGACGAGGCGGCGGTCTCCATGCGGCTCTCCATGACCTGGGCCGCGCGCTCCAAGGACGCCTTCGCGGCGCGGGCGGGGTACGGGCTGTTCGGCATTGTCCAGGGCAGTGTGTATGCCGATCTGCGCGAGGAATCGGCCAAGGCGCTGACGGCCATCGGTTTCGACGGCTACGCCATCGGCGGCCTCGCCATCGGCGAGGGCCAGGAGGTGATGCTGAAGACGTTGGGCGCCACCCTGCCCCACCTGCCCACCCGATCGCCGCGCTATTTGATGGGATCGGGGCTGCCGACCGATATGATCGGCGCCGTGGCACTGGGGGTCGACATGTTCGATTGCGTGTTGCCGACGCGCTCGGGCCGCACCGGCAAGGGCTTCACCCATCGAGGCGACATCAACATCCGCAACGCCCGCCATGCCCGCGACCCCCGCCCGATCGACGCCGATTGTGCCTGCCCCGCCTGTACCGGCTTTTCCCGGGCCTATATCCATCATCTCTTCCGCAACGAGGAGATGCTGGGCGGCATGCTGCTGACCGCGCACAACGTTCATTTCTATCAGGACCTAATGCGCAGCCTGCAGGCAGCAA
>JAHEKA010000194.1:0-1847 GCA_024638585.1 Rhodospirillales bacterium | reverse complement strand
GGCTTTTCCCGGGCCTATATCCATCATCTCTTCCGCAACGAGGAGATGCTGGGCGGCATGCTGCTGACCGCGCACAACGTTCATTTCTATCAGGACCTAATGCGCAGCCTGCAGGCAGCAATCGAGGCCGATCGCTTCGATGCCGTGGCCCATGAATGGCGCGAAGGCCTCGCCCGGGGTGACATCGAGGCGCTGTGAGGGATCGTACCGGGCATGCCTTGATTGCACGAGGACCCCAGCTTAGAGTTTCGCCATGACCGATGACCCCAAGACAGAAGATCTCACCCAGCTGGGCCAGCCCGCCCCCCTGCCCGCCAGCCCGGAGGAGGCGAAGCTCGAGACCTTCGCCAATCCCAACGAAGGCCTCGATTACCTGGTGCGGCTTAATTGCCCGGAATTCACCTGCCTGTGCCCGATCACCGGCCAGCCGGATTTCGCCCATTTCGTGATCGACTACGTGCCGGCCAGGGCGTGTATCGAGAGCAAGTCGCTCAAGCTGTTCATGGCGTCCTGGCGCAACACGGGCGCCTTTCACGAGGCGACGACGCTCGCCATCGCCACCCGCCTAACCGACACCATGGCGCCCAACTGGCTGCGCATTTCTGGATTCTGGTACCCGCGCGGCGGCATCCCCATCGACGTGTATTACCAGTCGGGCGAACCGCCCGCCGGCATCCACGTGCCCGAGCCCGGCGTCCCTCCCTATCGCGGCCGGGGTTGAAACGCGTTACGCTGTACCCGCACTGAGTGAGTGGGTTGCATCCGTTTCAACACATGGGAGAAATACGATGGAGCACGGCCCTCAACAGCTACCGCCCGAGATTCTTTGGAGCCTCTTTATCGGTTATGGTGTGTTTCTTCTGATCTTCGTCGTTTTCATCGCCATCGGCTTCTGGTTCGTCGCAGGTCGCATCGGCCGCACCAAATGGGCCTGGGCTCTGCTGTCGATCATTCCCTTCGTGAATTTTCTCTTTTTCCCTTATGCATTCTTCCGGGTGCTGCTCTACGTCCTCGACCAACTGAATACGATCGTGGCGGCCGCGGCAGCGGCTCAGGAAGACCTTCCCACCCAACCGGCAGGGATGGCATAGGAGAGGGGTTGAAGGGAAGTCAAACGACGCCTTCGGTCTCGCGGCGGCGGATCATCCACCAGACGATGAGCGCCCCCACCAGCTTGCTGGCCGTCATGGCGGCAACGCCGGAGACCGTCAAATGGCCGATGCCATAGAGGAACACGACCGAATCGATGGGCGTGCCGATGAGGCTGGAAAACAGGATGCGCTGGGACAAGGGCCGCTTGGTGACGGTGTAGACCAACCAGTCGGCCAGTTCGGACACCAGGAATGCCGCCGCCGAGGCAATCGCCACGTAGGGGCTGGCCATCACGTAGGACAGCGCCGCGCCGATCAGCATGGCGATCAGCACCCTGTGGCCAATCTCGCGCTGAGCGAAATCGCGCACGACGAAGATGAAACCCACCACCAGGGACATGGGCGGCCACATCTCGCCGCCCGGCATCTTGACCAGCGGCACCACCGTGAAGCCCCAATTCACCGCGACGATCAGGGCGATGTAAATCAGGGTGGATCGATAGCGGTTCAGCATGTCCATGGTACCGGTCTCCTCACGCTTGATACGGCGCGGGGTCGGCAAGCCCCGCCTCGGCAAAGCCTTTAAGCCGCAACGCACAGGAATCGCACGCCCCGCAGGCCCGGCCTTGGCTGTCGGGATCGTAGCAGCTTCGGGTGAGGGAATAATCCACACCGAGCCCGGTGCCAAGTGTGATGATCTCCGCCTTGGTCAGGTCGATCAGCGGGTTGTGGATGGTGACCGGCAGGGTCCCCTCG
>JAHEKA010000004.1 GCA_024638585.1 Rhodospirillales bacterium | reverse complement strand
GATCGTGGAAGGGTCACCGCTTCCTGCTCGACGCCCTGGCCGGGCAGAAAGTCGGGGGCGTGCGGCTGCTGATCGTCGGCGACGGGCCCCAGGAGGACAACCTCCGCAACCAGGTCGCGGACCTTGGGCTAGGCGCCGCCGTGCAATTCGCGGGCCGCCAGGAGGACGTGGTGCCGTGGCTGCAGGCGATGGATGTCTTCGTCCTCCCCAGCACCGACAATGAAGGTGTGCCCCAGGCCTTGTTGCAGGCGATGGCCTGCGGGTTGCCGGTGATTGCCAGTGACGTCGGCGGAATCCCTGAGGTCCTTGCCGGGCTTGAGGGCGCCCGGTTAATCCCGCCGCGCGATGCCGGGGCGCTCTGCGAAGCCATGGCCCGGGCCCGGGCGGACCTTCCCGATGCGGGGGCGCGGGCGGCCCTGCGCCAACGGGTCGAAGGGCGCTATACCATCGAAGCGATGTATGAAACCGTGTGCGGCATCTTCGAACGCGCCGCGAACCGCCAAGCCGCCCGGGGGATGGCCGGACCGTGAAAACCCTTATCGTTGCCAGGCATACCGGCTTCGGCCTTGATCAGGATGCGCGCATCCTGAAGACCGCGCTTGCCCGCATCGACATCGTGGCGGAAGTCGCTCGGCCCCGGGACTTGAGTGTGCTGGGCGGATTGCGCCGCCGCCATTTGGCCGATCGCATCATCCATGTCGAACGCGTGCACAGCCGCTGGCTGCGGGCGGCGCCGGAGCATCTGGTGGTACCCAACCAGGAACGTTTTCCCGAGCGCAAGCTCCGCGCCCTCAGGCGGGTCGATCGGGTGCTGGCCAAAACCCGCCATGCGGAGGACATCTTTGCGCGTCTCGGCCTGCCCGTGTCCTACATGGGATTCACGTCCGAGGATTGCGCCCGGCCGACCCAGGACAAGGATTACGGTCGTTGTCTTCACCTGGCCGGCCGCAGCACCATGAAGGGCACCGAAGACGTGATCGCGGCCTGGGCACGGCACCCCGAATGGCCGCAATTGACCCTGGTGCAGGACCCGTCCCGTCCCCGTCCCGAGGTGCCGGCCAATGTGAATCTGGTGCGGCGCTACCTCGATCTGGATGAGGTCCGGGCGTTGCAGAACGCGTGCGGAATTCATCTTTGCCCGTCGCGGTCGGAAGGCTTCGGCCATTACATCATGGAGGGGATGTCGACGGCTGCGCTGGTGATCACCACCGATGCCCCGCCCATGAACGAGCTGGTGGACCCGGCTTCGGGCCTGCTGGTGGCTTCCGGGCGGCGGGAAACCCGGCATCTCGGAACGAACTACTACGTCGATCCGCAAGCCCTGGAGGCGCGCATCGAAGAAGCTTTTGCCCTGGATGCGGATGCCAAGGCCGGGCTCGGGCGGCGGGCGCGAGACCGATTTGAGCGCTTCAATGCGGAATTTCACGCCAGGGTGGGCGAAATTTTCGCGGGAACCTCGGCGTCGGCTTGAGGCGCACTACACGTTCTCTCACGGGGCCGTGATCCGGTTGCGTTTCGTCCTTGACCTGGAAAGACATGCGGAAGCCAGGCCCACCGGCCCTCTCCCGGGCGTCCCGATCGCTGCGCCCGCCTACCAGCAGGACGGGCGGCCGAGAAGAACACACAACCTCACGGTGCCTCACGTTTTCCTCGCATCCATATGACCGGGCTTGATTTCCCTGCGACCATCGGCCGGCTTAGCGTGGTCTCCAATTCCAACCGGAAACAGGAGACAAGCAATGAAGAAGACACTGACTGCTCTTTCCGTTGCCGCTTTCGCCTTCGCCGCCGCCGGCGCGGCCGCCGTTCCCGCATCCCTGCAGCTTGCCGATGAACGGCTGAGTTTCCCGACCAACGCCGAGGAGAACGACGTGCATTTCCGCCAAGTCGCGGACTTCTACAGTCACGACGAAGAATATCCCGATCCGAGCGGAGACGGCGACAGCCCCGATATCCGCTTCCCGGGTCATCCAAGCGCCTGACGGTTGCGCGTCCCGGCGGGCCGTGCGGCATCCTGCTCCCCTCCCGGCCGCATCCCCGCACAGTGGGAAAACTAAGGGCCGCCCCTTGGGGCGGCCCTTCATTTAAGCGTCGCGCTTGGGAGGGCAGTTCAGTTCTCGCCGGTTGGGAGCTCCTCTCCCTCCTTGGCCATGTGGCTGCCGTAAGACCCGGACCTGCTCGGACGGATGCCGGTCATGTCTTTCTTGGTATCAAAATTGATGTGCTGATTGGCGCTATGAGGGCCGGTGCGCGTGCCCATCAGGACCATCGGCCCGTCGCCGGTGTTTTCCAGCTTGTAGAACGATCCGCCCTCGATCAGCGCGACCATGCCCGGCTTGAGCACCGACGCGTTGCCGTCCGGGAAGCTCATGGTGCATTCGCCCTCCAACAGCAGGAAGGTCTGGTCGCCCGGGTGACAGTGCATGTCGTCATGGTCGCCCGGATTCGGGTAATAGTGCATCCAGGCGTGCATCTTCTTGGTGTCCATAATCATCTTGCGCTTCTTGCGCTGATGGGCGAGGCCCAGGACATCCTCGACTTCAATGGCCATTGCGATTTCCTCCATGAATTGGCGTTTTCTGCAGTCTAACCGATTCCGCAATCGCGTGCCTCGGGCAATCATTTCCGGCCCGTGGCGGCAAGGTCAATCGTCGCCGGGTCCCGGCCGCTCGAGATAGTCGGCCAGTTCCACCTGTCCGTTCTCCCGTGCCAGTTCCGCTGCGGTCTTGCCGTAGAATCCGCCCTCGCCCTTGCCGCGCAGGCTGAGGTCCGCCCCGGCCTTGGCCAGGGCCTCGACGATCACCGGTCGGTGATTGACCACCGCCAGCATGGCCGCGCTGAGGCCCCATTTGGCGGTCACGTCGAGATCGGCGCCGGCCTCGATCAGGCGCCGGACGATTCCTTCATGGCCCCGAACTGCGGCCAGCATCAACGCGGTCTGGCCGTATTTGTCCTTGGCGTCGACGTCCTCGCCGGTCTCGATCCGGGCCTCGATGGTGGCGAGGTCCGCTTCGATGGCCGCCTTTTCCCAGAGTTTGTCCATGGCCGTACGCTCTATCGCTGTCAAATCCCCGAGGGTGAAGCGCAGGATACCGGTTGGTGCGGCATATGGGCAATGGCGCGCGGGCTTTGGGGCCTGTGTCTTATGGTGTTAGGATAAGTCATGGTTATCGCGCGAATGCTTCGGCGCGCCTTGGTAGCGGCGACGCTGATGCTTGCGGGCCTGGCGGTATTTGGAACGCCGGAGGGCGGCGGTGCGGCTGAGAAAGCGTCGGGCCGGATCATTGCCGTTCTCGACATCAAGGGACCGATCGGCCCGGCGACCAGCGATTACTTCTCCAGTTCAATGGAAAAGGCCCGTGCCATGGGGGCATCGGCCATTGTGCTGCGGATCGACACGCCGGGCGGATTGTCTTCCGCCATGCGGGACATCATCCAGGACATCATCACCGCGCCGGCGCCGGTGATCACCTATGTCGCGCCGGGAGGCGCGCGGGCGGCGAGTGCCGGGACCTACATTCTCTATGCCAGCCACGTTGCCGCCATGGCACCCGGCACCAACCTCGGTGCGGCGACTCCGGTGCCGCTCACCTCTCCCTTTCCCGCAGGGAAGAAGCCCGGGGATGACAAGAAGGACAAGAAAAAGGACGACAAGGACGACAAGGCGTCGGACGACAAGGGTGGTGAAGATCCCAAGACCGCCTCCCAGCGCAAAGCCATCAACGATGCGCGCGCCTATATCCGGTCGCTGGCCCAGATGCGCGGGCGCAACGTCGAATGGGCGGAAAAGGCCGTCACCGAGGGTGCCAGCCTGTCTTCCAATGAGGCGCTGGCGGCCAACGTGATCGACCTGATCGCCGATGACATGACCGATCTTCTGAACAAGGCCGACGGCCGGGTGGTGAAGGTTTCCGCCGGCGAGACCAAGGTCGCGAGCAAAGACGGACTGCTGCGCGAGATCGAGCCTGATTGGCGCGCCCGGCTGCTCGCCGTCATCACCAACCCGAATATCGCCTATATCCTGTTGCTGGCCGGCATCTACGGAATCATGTTCGAATTTTACAATCCCGGCGTCTTCGTTCCCGGCGTGGTCGGCGCCATCTGCCTTTTGCTGGGGCTCTATGCCCTGCACGTGCTGCCGGTCAACTATGCGGGGCTCGGCCTGATCCTGCTGGGCATCGCCTTCATGACGGCGGAGGTGATGATGCCGTCCTTCGGGGTCCTCGGACTCGGGGGGATCGTGGCATTGGGCATCGGCTCGGTCATCCTGATCGATACCGAGGCGCCGGGGTTCGGAATTTCCTGGGCGGTGATCGGCTCCGTTATGGCCGTTTCGGCGGTGCTCTCTTTCACCGTATTCGCCATCGCGGCCAAGGCGTGGCGCCGGCCCGTGGTCAGCGGGCGCGAGGCGATGATCGGGGCCGCCGCCCGGGTGCTCGATTGGCAGGGCGGGCAAGGCCGGGTGCGGGTCCGCAGCGAGGTCTGGCAGGCGCGGGGCGACCAAGCCTTCGCGCCGGGCGATCTGGTGCGCGTTACTGCCATGGATGGTCTGGTGCTGCAGGTCGGCCCTGCCGCGCAAACGAAAGGAGCGGACGATGGACACAGTGCTTAGCGTTCCCATTGCCATTGCGATCGTCATTGTTGTGCTTTTGGCGGCGTCGATCCGCATCCTCAGGGAGTACGAACGCGGCGTGGTCTTCACCCTTGGCCGCTTTTGGAAGGTGAAAGGGCCGGGCCTGATCATCATCGTTCCGGTGATCCAGCAGATGGTGCGCGTGGGGCTGCGGACCAATGTGCTGGATGTTCCCGAACAGGACGTGATCTCGCGCGACAATGTGTCGGTCAAGGTCAATGCGGTGGTCTATTACCGGGTGGTCGATCCTCAGCGCGCCATCATCGAGGTGGAGGACTACCAATTTGCCACCAGCCAGCTGGCCCAGACGACATTGCGCTCCGTCCTGGGGCAACACGAACTGGATGAGATGCTGGCCGAGCGCGAGCGCCTCAACGCCGATATCCAGCGGATCCTCGATCAGGAGACCGATGCCTGGGGCATCAAGGTCTCCAATGTCGAGCTCAAGCACGTGGACCTTGATGAAAGCATGATCCGCGCCATCGCCCAGCAGGCGGAGGCGGAACGGGCGCGGCGCGCCAAGGTCATCAACGCCGAAGGCGAATTGCAGGCCTCTCAAAAGATGCTGGAAGCGGCCGAAGTTCTGGCGCGGCGTCCGGAAGCCATGCAGCTGCGCTACCTTTCCTCGGTGCAGCAGGTGGTCGGCGAGCGCACCAGCACCATTATTTTCCCGTTGCCGCTCGATTTCCTGCGCGGTTTCCTGGGCGACCGCGGAGATGGCGGCGGCGGTCCCGGGGGCACTTCCGGCGGCTGAGGTCGCCTCAGCGCCGGGTGGCGGGCGGGGCTTGGCCCGGCCCGGCCCCCTGTTCCGTGACCAGCCGTTCGATCCGCTTCTTGAGCTCATTGAGCCACGGCGCATCCTTGGGCGCGCCATCGGCGATGCGGCGCCACACGGCAATGGCGCCTTGGACGTCCCCCGCCTGAAGCTGGGCGAGGCCCAGGTAGTAACCCGCCGCCGGATGCTTTGGTGAGAGTTGGAGCACGCGTTCGAACGCGGTCTTGGCAGCGGGCGTCACCCGCCCGCCCGCCATGGCGACCAGGGCTTCGCCGTAGTTGGCGGCAATCGATGCCCCGCGTGCCTTGTCATCCCCGGTCAGTTCCAGTGCGCGGCCCAGCGCCTTTTCCGCATCCGCCGGGCGGCCCACGCGTAAATAGGCCGTGGTCAAGATGACCCAGCCCTGGATCTCATCGGGTTTCTCGGCGAGGCGGCGTTCCAGGGCGGCCACCATCCGTCCGATCTGTTCGGTGGTCGGTCCGGCGGGCGCCGCCGGGGCGGATTGGCGCGCGGCGAAGGGCTGGCCTGGCAGGTCAGGCGATCCCAGGGCGAAATAGATCGCCCCGGCGGCCAGCGGTGCCAGAACGGCGAGGGCGGCGATCGCGCCGCCGCTGCCTCGTGACGCCGTGGGCCCGGGATCGGAATCTTTCTCCGCCTCCCCCGTGGCGAGGATGCGGCGCTGGATTTCCGTGCGTGCGGACTCGGCATCGGCTTGGTTGATGACGCCTCGGGCGAGGTCGCGCTCCAACTCGTCCAACTGGTCGCGGAACACCGCCCGGTCGAATTCGGCGCGCCCCGATGACGCCCGGCGCCGGGCCATCAGCGGCAGGGCCAGCAGGGCCGCGCCGGCGATTCCCAGGGCGCCCAAAATCAGAAGCGTGCTCACGAGGCCGGCCTTTGCGGCGGGTCCGACGGCGGCCGGGATGGTGGGTGCTCGTCTTGGGCGAGGAGGGCGTCGAGCTTCTCCTGCTCCGCCGCGCTGAGGGGCGCCGCCGGGGCCGTGGCGGGCCGCTTGCGCCGACTTGCCGCCCAGATGCCGAGCCCGGCGACCGCGAAGATGGCGAACGGACCGAACCACAGGAGCCAGGTGGTGGGCTTGACCGGCGGCTTGAGCAGGACGAAATCGCCGTAGCGCGCGACCAGGAAGGCAAGAACCTCCTCATCGCTGTCACCCGCCTTCAGGCGTTCGCGCACCAGGACGCGCAGATCGCGCGCGAGACCCGCATCGGAATCGTCGATCGACTGGTTCTGGCAGACCAGGCAGCGGAGGTGTTTGGAGAGTGCCCGGGCGCGGGATTCCAGCATTGGGTCGGCCAGAACCTCGTCGGGCTGCACGGCAAGAGCGGCGGGCGGCGGCGCTATGAAGGCCCCGAGCGTCAGGGCCGTGGCGAGGACAAGTCCAAGGACGAGGGAAGCGTTCCTCATTTGCCGAGATCCCCGATCATCCGACGCAACTGTTTCAACTGATCATTGGTAATGGGACCCACCACCTTATGGCGGATGCGGCCGTCCGGTCCGATCAGGAAGGTTTCGGGTACCCCGTAAACGCCCCACTCGATGCCGGCCCGGCCATTGCGGTCGGTGCCGATGCGCGTAAAGGGATTTCCGTGCTCGGCGAGCCAGGCCTTGGCGTCCTCCGGCTTGTCTTTGTAATTGAGGCCGAAGACCTGCGCCTTGCCGTCCTTGGCGAGCGCCATCAGGAAGGGATGCTCCGCCAGGCAGGGCAGGCACCAGGACGCGAAGACGTTGAGGATCGATACCCGTCCTGCGAACGCCGCTTTGGTGAGGCGCGGCCCGCCGTCAAGCGCGGCGAGGTCGAGCGCCGGTGCCGGCTTGTCGATAAAGGGCGAGGGGACGCGCGACGGATCGCGGTCGCCACTCAAGGCCCAGAAAAAGACCACGGCCAGGATCGCCGCCACTGCGAGCGGGAGGTAAGTGGCAACGCGGATCACGGCATCCTCATCGGGTGGGGGCTCATGCGGTACGCGGGCGCCCGGGCGCTTGGGCCCGGGCCGGAGCACCGACCCGGTGTCGGCGGTCGGTCAGTGACACCAGCCCGCCCAGCACCATGATCACGGTGCCGATCCAGATCCATGGCACCAGGGGGTTGTGATAGATCCGCACGGTCCATCCCGCCTTGCCTTGGCCGCCGGCGCCGGGTTCCTGGCGGTCGCCCAGCACGGCGTAAAGGTCGGCCATCAGGGTGGTTCGGATTGCCGCCTCGGTGGTGATCTGGGGCGGATTGGTGAAGCGCCGCTTTTCCGGATAAAGCGTCGTGATGGTGCGTCCGCCTGCGGCGACCTGCAGGGTGGCGCGCTCGGCGGTGTAGTTGGGGCCGGGCACCTGCGCCACCTTCTCCAACGTGAGGGCGTAGCCCGCCACCTCGGTGGTGTCGCCTTGGGACATGATCAGGATGCGCTCGGTCTGCCAGGCGGTAGACCCGGTGATGCCGAGCACCGTGATGCCCATTGCCGCGTGGGCGGTGGTCATGGCAATCGCTGAGCGCGGCAGATGTATCAGCCGGGAAAGGCTTGCCGATAGCGGCCCCCGAAACAGGCGGATGCGATCGGCCAGTTCGGTCAGTGCGCCCATGATCAGCCAAACGGCCAGCGTCACGCCGAGGATGGCGAAGGCAGGGCCGTCATTCAGCAAAATGGTGGCGAGGCAGGCGATGCCGGTGACCATCGCCGCCGCGCGCAGGCGCATGAGCACGCCGGGCAGATCGCCCCGCTTCCAGGCCAGCAAGGGCCCGATCCCCATCACCACCAGCAGCGGCACCATGAGCGGCACGAAGGTGAGCGTGAAATAGGGCACGCCCACGGAGACCTTGCCGCCACCGAACGCGTCAAGCACCAGGGGATAGAGGGTGCCGATCAGCACCGTCGCGCAGCCGGTGCCGAGCAGAAGGTTGTTGAGCACCAGTCCCCCTTCGCGGGAGATCGGCGCGAACAGGCCGCCGGTCTTAAGCGTCGGCGCGCGCATCGCATAGAGGCCAAGCCCGCCGACCGTTGCCACCAGGAGAAGCCCCAGGATGAAGAGCCCGCGTTCGGGATCGTTGGCGAAGGCGTGGACGGAGGTCAGCACGCCCGAGCGCACAAGGAAGGTGCCCATCAAGGACAGCAAGAAGGTGAGAATCGCGAGCAGGATGGTCCAGCTTTTGAGCGCGCCGCGTTTTTCCACAACGATGGCCGAATGCAACAGAGCCGTGCCCGCCAGCCAAGGCATGAAGGACGCGTTCTCAACCGGGTCCCAGAACCAGAATCCGCCCCAGCCGAGTTCGTAATAGGCCCACCAGCTCCCCAGCGCGATGCCAAGCGTCAGTGCGCACCACGCCGCCAGCGTCCAGGGCCGAACCCAGCGCGCCCAGGCGGCATCGACCCGGCCCTCGATCAGCGCGGCAATGGCGAAGGAAAAGGCGATCGAAAACCCGACATAGCCGAGATAGAGGAACGGAGGATGGAAGGCGAGCCCCGGATCCTGGAGGATCGGGTTGAGGCCGCTGCCGTCGACCGGCGCCGGATTGACCCGGAAGAACGGGTTCGACGTCAGCAGGATGAAGGCCAGGAACCCGGCGCCGATCATCCCCTGGACCGACAGCACCCGGGCGCGCAAGCTCGGCGGCAGGTTGTTCCCCAGCCCCGCCACGGCGCCGCCGAACAGGGCCAGGATCAACACCCACAGCACCATGGAGCCCTCGTGATTGCCCCAGACGCCGGAGATCTTATAAAGCAGCGGTTTGGCCGAATGGGAATTGGCGGCGACCGCCGCGACCGAGAAGTCAGAGACGATGAAAGCATGCGTCAGGCTGAGAAACGCCGCCAGGATGAAGGCGAACTGACCGAGCGCCGCCATGCGGCCCGCATCCATCAGCGCGTCATCGCCGCGCCGCGCGCCGATCAGCGGCACCACGATCTGGATGCAGGCGAACACGAAGGCGAGAATCAGGGCGAAATGGCCCGCTTCAACAATCACGGCGCACCAGCCTTTCCATCCTTGGCGCCGGACGCACCTTTCTGTCCGGGTTTCCACTGGCCCGATTTCTTCAGCGCGTCGGCGACTTCCTTGGGCATGTAGGTCTCGTCATGCTTGGCGAGCACTTCCTTGGCGGCGAACACCCCGTCGGCGTCCATCTGCCCCTGTGCCACCACGCCCTGGCCCTCGCGAAACAGGTCGGGCAGGATACCGCGATAGGTGACCTCCACCCTGTTGGTAAGGTCGGTGATGGCGAACCGCACCTGAAGTCCGCCTTCTGCCTTGCGGACGCTCCCTTCTTCCACCAGGCCGCCAATGCGGATCACCCGCTCGCGCGGCGGCGCCTTGGCCTTGAGCTCGGTGGGTGTGAGGAAGAACACCAGGCTGTCTTGGAAGGCGTTCAATATCAAGGCGGCGGCGCCCGCAAGCGTCAGGCCGGCTGCCAGCAGCAGATAAAGGCGGCGGCGCTTCGCGGTCAGTGCGCGCCGGGGCGGGGCGGACTGGCTCATGGGCCGGCCTCCCCTTGGCCCGCATCCGGTCCCCCGGCGCCGCGCCGGGGTCCGCGGGCCGCCTGCAGCTTGTCGAGGGTCGCTTCCGATATGCGCAGGCGGCGCAGGGTGGAAACCGCCATCCAGCCCATGACGGCCGCCCAGGTCGCGAAAGCCGGCCAGACATAGGCGCCGTAGCCGCCAAGGATGAGGACTTCCTTGATCGTGTCCATCGGCTCAAGCCGTCCGGCTTCGGCTCTGGCGCCGCTCAGGTCTCATGGGTCTGCATCCCCGGCGCCGTGGCGCCCACCATCATCGCCGCCTGCACCTTGCGCTGGGCGATCTCGGCCCGCACCCTAAGAATCAAAAGTGCCAAAAAATAGGCAATGAATCCCACCGCCATCAGTAGAAGCGGCGTCAGCATCGACGGGTGGATCGACGGACCGCCGACCCGCAGCACCGAGGCGGGCTGATGCAGGGTCGACCACCAATCGACAGAGAACTTGATGATCGGAACGTTTACAGCGCCGACCAACGCCAGCAGGGCGGCGGCGCGGTTGCCGCGATCCGCATCGTCGAAGGCGGCGCCCAATGCCATGTATCCGAGATAGAGGAAGAACAGCACCAGCACGGAAGTCAGCCGCGCATCCCATACCCACCATGTGCCCCAGCTGGTCTGGCCCCACAGCGATCCGGTGATCAGACAGATCACGGTGAACCCGGCGCCCAAGGGGGCTGCCGCCCGGCCGATCAGGAAGGCGAGGGGATGTTTCCACACCAGGGCCATGGCCGACACCACGGCGATCAGCGTGTAGACGCCGAGCGCCATCCAGGCCGACGGCACGTGGATGTACATGATGCGCACCGATTCGCCCTGCTGGTAGTCCGCCGGTGAGACGATGAGGGCGAACCACAGTCCCGTCCCGATGCAGAGGCCCGCCACCGCCCAGCACCAGGGCAGCACCGCCTGGCCGATGCGCATGAAACGGGCTGGATTGGCAAGAAAATGGATCATTGCGCGGGGCACCTCATGTTCGGCGCGGTCCGGGTCATTGGTGTCACCTTACCGCCTGGCGCAGTGCCGCGGCGGCGGCGAAGGGGCTCAGCGCCAGGGCCATCAGAAGGAATCCGCCCAGCGCCATCAGCCGGGGACCGGGATCTATGCCGTCGATGGCCGCGGTCACCAACGCGACGCCGAAAATCAGCACCGGAATATACAGGGGAAGCACGAGAAGCGAAATCAGAACTCCCGCCCGCCGCGCGCCGAGGGTCAGCGCCGCGCCGATGGTGCCGATCAGGGTCAGGGTCGGCGTGCCCAGCAAGAGCGACAACATCAGGTGACCCAGGCCCACTGCGTCCATGTTCAGGACCAAGGCCAGCACCGGGACAACGACGATCAGCGGCAGGCCCGTGGTCGCCCAGTGGGCCGCGGCCTTGGCCAGGACGATCAGCTCCAGGGCCTGGTCTGCCAGCACCAGTTGATCGAGGCTGCCGTCCTCGAAATCGGCAAGGAACAGCCGGTCGAGGGCCAGCATGGCGGCCAGCAGCGCGGTGACCCAGACCAGTCCCGGGGCGATGCGGGCCAACAGCACCGTGTCGGTGCCGATCCCGAACGGAAACAGGATCACGGTCAGGACGAAGAAGCCGAGGACAACCAGCGTGTCGGCCCCGCGCCGCAGCGCCAGGCGGATATCGAACACAATCAACGCGGCGAGGGCGCTCATCGACTTGTCTCCGCGCCGCCGTCATCGGGATCGGCAAAGGGATCGGCCGGTCCGGCGGCGTGCCCGGCGAAAGTTTCAAGCGCCAATGCCTCCGCACCGGCCGCGCCGATCGGCCCATGGGTGGCCGCTACCGCCATCCCGCCCGCCGCACAATGGGCCGCGAGCGCGCCTTCGAAGGCCCGCGTGCCCGCCGCGTCCAGCGCGGTGGTGGGCTCATCCAGCAGCCACAAATCGGCGCCCTGCGCCACGACCCGGGCGAGGCCGACCCGCCGCCGCTGGCCCGCCGATAGGTATTGGCAGGGGAGGTCCGCCAGCGGATGCAAGGCGAATTGCGCCATCGCTTGTTCGACCGCCCGCGCCCGGATAGTGGGCTCGGCGGCGGGGCCGGTGACCGTGGTCCAGAGCGCGAGCGTCTCGGCGACCGTAGCCAGCGGCTTCAGTCCATCGCCATGGCCCAGGTAACCGATCCGTGTCTCCTCATCGCCAAGCTCGATGGTGCCAGCCGCGGCGGGCAGCAGGCCGGCAAGCACCCTCAACAGGCTGGACTTGCCGACGCCGTTTGGCCCGGTCAGCAGAAGCATGCCGCCCGGACGCAGCACGAATCCCAGGCCGGAGAACAGCACACGGCCGCCCCGGGCGCAGGCGAGATCGCGCGCCGTCAGTCCGGGACCGTTGCCGGGGACGAATGAGGGTTCGCTCATGCCCCCCTAATAGCACAAACGCGGGATATAGCGGCCAAGCCAGGGGGCGGCGACCAAACGGGCTTCATAGAAAAGAGGGAGGCTAAAAAGAGTGCGGTCACCGGTGGGGGGCCGGTGACCGCGCCAACCTCCGGTAAGGGGTACCGGACCTTGGAGGCTAGGACCGGAGACCGCGCCTGGGGGAGGGGTGGATGCGTTGGTCATCCGGCAGGCTCATAAGAGTGTTTTAATGTGACACCATTAGGTCGGGATCATGGCGGAAATGTGATATTTGCAGTCCACTTCAAAAATGTTGGAAACAAAGGGGTTTGGTGGATACGGGACGGCGCATTTGACGGCGGTGCCAATCTCCGCTAACACCCTTTTCGTTCTATTCAGGCGTCAATGTTGATACGGAATGCGGGCAGCGGCGGCCTTCGGCCCTGCCACCCGAACAGCGGGAGAGGCACCTTGTCCAACAGTTTCAATGCCGAACGCACCCTTGAGGTCAATGGCAAGACCTACACCTATTTCGGCCTGCCCGAAGCGGCCGAGGGCGGGCTGGGCGATATTTCGCGTCTGCCGGTTTCGCTGAAGATCCTGTTGGAGAACCTGCTCAGGCACGAAGACGGGCGGACGGTCACCGCCGACGATGTCCGCGCCGTCGCCCAGTGGGTCAAGGACCGGCGCTCGGATCGCGAAATTGCCTATTCTCCCGCCCGGGTGCTGATGCAGGACCTGACCGGGGTGCCGGCAGTGGTTGACCTGGCCGCCATGCGCCAGGCGATGATCGACCTCGACGGCGATCCCAAACGCATCAATCCGTTGTCGCCGGTCGATTTGGTGATCGACCATTCGGTCATGGTGGACGTCTACGCGCGGCCCGATGCCGCCGCGTCCAACGTGGTGCGGGAGTACGAGCGCAATCAGGAACGCTATTCCTTCCTGCGCTGGGGCCAGTCCAACTTCGACAATTTCCGGGTGGTGCCGCCGGGGGCCGGCATTTGCCATCAGGTGAACCTGGAATATCTCTGCCGGGTCGTGTGGACCAACGGCGAGGGCGTGGCCTATCCCGATACGCTGGTTGGCACCGATTCCCACACCACCATGGTCAACGGCCTGGCGGTGTTGGGCTGGGGGGTCGGCGGCATCGAGGCGGAAGCGGTGATGCTGGGCCAGCCGATGAGCATGTTGATACCCGAGGTGATCGGTTTCCGGCTGACCGGGGCAATGAAAGAAGGCACCACGGCGACCGACCTGGTGCTGACGGTGGTGCAGATGCTGCGCGCCAAGGGGGTCGTCGGCAAGTTCGTTGAATTTTTCGGCGAAGGGCTCGACCATCTGGCCCTGGCCGACCGCGCCACCATCGCCAACATGGCGCCGGAATACGGCGCCACCTGCGGCTATTTCCCGGTCGATGAGGAAACCCTTTCCTATATGCGGTTCACCGGCCGGGATGAGGATACCGTGGCGCTGACCGAATCCTACGCCAAGGCCCAGGGTCTGTGGCGCGAACCCGGTGCGCCGGAACCGGTCTTCACCGATACGCTCGAGCTCGACATTTCCACCGTGGAGCCGTCCCTTGCCGGCCCCAAGCGGCCCCAAGATCGGGTCGCGCTGTCGGATGCGGCTGAAGCCTTTGCCGAGGCCCTGCCTGACATGCTGTCCGGCGCAAACGCCGGCGCCCAGGTCGCGGTCGAAGGAATGGACCACGACCTCGGCCACGGCGACGTGGTGATCGCCGCCATCACGAGCTGCACCAACACCTCCAACCCGGCCGTCATGCTGGGCGCAGGGTTGGTGGCCCGCAACGCGGTGGCCAAGGGGCTCACCCGCAAGCCCTGGGTAAAGACATCGCTGGCGCCCGGCTCACAGGTGGTCGCCGATTATCTGGAGAAATCGGGACTTCAGGAGCCGCTCGATCAACTCGGCTTCAATCTGGTCGGCTTCGGCTGCACCACCTGTATCGGCAATTCCGGCCCGCTGGACGAACCGATCACCAATGCCATCGACGGGGGCAATCTGGTGGCCGCCGCGGTGGTGTCGTCCAACCGCAATTTCGAGGGCCGGATACATCCCTATGTCAAGGCCAACTACCTGGCATCGCCGCCGCTGGTGGTGGCCTATGCCTTGGCGGGGTCCCTGAATGTCAACATCACCAAGGATCCCTTGGGCCAGGACAAGGACGGTAACAATGTCTATCTCAAGGACATTTGGCCGACCAAGGCGGAGATCACGCAAGCGATCGAGCAATCCCTGACCCCGGAAATGTTCCGCGCGCGTTATGCCGACGTCTTCGAAGGAGACGAAAATTGGAAAGCGGTGAAGACCAGCACCAGCGTCGCCTACGATTGGGACGACGAATCCACCTATGTCCGGCTCGCGCCCTATTTCGACGGGATGAAACGGGAACCGGAACCGATCACCGAGATTGAAGGCGCCCGCCTCCTGGCGCTGCTGGGCGATTCGATCACCACCGACCACATTTCGCCGGCCGGCTCCATCAAGAAGGACAGCCCGGCCGGCAGCTATTTGGTTCGCCGTCAGGTCGGTGTCCAGGACTTCAATTCCTATGGCGCCCGGCGCGGCAATCACGAAGTGATGATGCGCGGCACCTTCGCCAATATCCGCATCCGGAACGAGCTCGCCCCGGGGACCGAAGGCGGGGTGACCCGTTATATGCCCGACGGCGAAGAAATGTCGATCTACGACGCGGCGATGAAATACAAGGATGAGGGTGTGCCGCTGTTGGTCATCGCCGGCAAGGAATACGGCACCGGCTCCTCGCGGGACTGGGCGGCCAAGGGCACGTTGCTCTTGGGCGTGCGCGCGGTGATCACCGAATCGTTCGAGCGCATCCATCGCGCCAACCTGGTGGGCATGGGCGTCCTGCCCCTGGTCTTCCCCGAAGGGGTGACCCGCAAGACTCTCGGCCTCGATGGATCGGAGACCTTCGACATCCTCGGTATCTCCGGCGAGATCACCCCGCGCATGGAGTTGCCGCTGACCATCAAGCGGGCCGACGGCAGCACGGAGACGGTGCCGCTGACCTGCCGCATCGACACCCTGGATGAGGTGGATTACTACCGCCACGGCGGCATCCTCCAATTCGTGTTGCGCAATCTCTTGAGCCAATAGCCTGCGCCAGCCGCGGGTGAGGAGGATCGGCGTGGCCGAGGGTCTCGAAGGCAAACGCGCCTGGGTCATCACCGAGGGTCATGCGGGAATCGAGATCCAGGCGATTGCCCTGGCGGAGGCCCTCGGCTTGGAGCCCGAAGTGATGCGCGTCAAGGCACCGTTCCTCTGGGGCTGGATGCCGGCGACGGCGTGGCCGGCGCCGCTCCTGGTTGCGCGGCTGAAAGGGGCCAAGCTCAAACCCCCTTGGCCCGACATCCTGATCACCTGCGGGCGCCGATCGGCGGCCGTCTCGCTCGCGATCCGCCGCAAGAGCCGCAAGGATTGGGCGAAGGGCACCTTTACCGTGCACATCCTCAATCCCCAGGTGGAAGCGAGCGGCTGGGACGCGGTGGTGACTCCGCGCCACGATCTCGCCAATCTGCGCCAGCACCGCCATATGGCGCCGAACGTAATCGCGACCCTGGGGTCCTTGCACCGGCTGGATCCGTCGACCCTGACCCAGGAAGCGGACAAATTCCGCGCGCGTTTCGCGGATCTTCCCAGGCCCCTGGTGGCGGTGCTGGTGGGCGGTCCGTCGAGCGCTTATCGGATGGGGACCGAAAGCATGGAGGAGCTCGGCACCAAGCTGAAGCGCCTCCATGAGACCACCGGTTGTGGTCTTGCGGTCCTGACGTCGCGGCGCACCGGGGTGGAAAATGTCGCGGCCCTCCGCTCCGCTCTTGACGGGACCGGGGCCTATATCTGGGAAGGCGAAGGCGAAAATCCCTATCGCGGTCTGTTGGGCCTGGCCGATGCCCTGGTCGTGACCTGTGATTCGGTCAACATGGCGACCGAAGCGGCGGCGACGGGCAAGCCGCTCTATGTGGTGATGTTCGAGGCGGCGTCCGACCGGGTGGAATCCTTTCATCAGGACTTGCGGGAGACCGGTCATGCCCGGGTCTTCGAGGGCGAAATCGACTTTTCCTGGTCGCCGAAGCCGCTCTTGGAAACACCCCGGATCGCGGCCGAGATCGCCTCCCGCTTCCGCGCCGCGCGGTCCGGCTAGGTCAAGGAATTCAGGGCGTTCTGTCTTCTATCACCAAACCGTGATTCCAAGTGACTGGCATGCGACGACGGCCCGCGCTAGCATTGATCGATGAGCAAGAGTTCTTTCCTCCGATCCTTGGCCGCGGCCGCGTGGTGTACCGCGGCTTTGGCGATGGTTGCCCCGGTTTCCGACGCCCGCGCCGAGGGCAAGGCGCGCGTGGGTCCGGGGTTGGTGGTGGTCGAGATGTACACCTCTCAATCCTGCAGTTCCTGCCCGCCGGCCGATGCCTATTTGGGTGAATTGGCGCGCCGCAAGGACGTGCTGGCGCTGTCCATGCATGTGGATTACTGGAATGCGCTGGGATGGCGCGATGCTTTCTCGCGCCCCGACATCACCGCGCGCCAGAAAGGCTATATGCGCTCGCTTGGCACCCGGTATGTCTCTACCCCCCAGGCCATCATCCAGGGCAAGGCTTATGCGGTGGGATCAGATCGCCGTGCCCTGCCTCGGCTGATCGAACGGGCCAAGGCGACGTCAAAGACCGGGGTCCAGCCGCGCATCACCATGCCCCGGCCCGACCGTCTGACCGTAAGCCTCCCCGATGGAACGCCCGGGACTCGGGCGACGGTGTGGTTCGTCGCTTTCGATGACCGGCACACCGCGCGCATCACCGGTGGCGAAAATACCGGCGCCACCGTCACCTATACCAACGTGGTCCGGGACCTGCGCCGCATCGGCACCTGGGACGGCACCTCACGCAGCTTCGAGATCGATATTTCCAAGGACCTCAAGGCGGGCTACGGCAATTGCGCGATTCTGGTGCAGACCGCCGGCGTCGGGCCCATTCTGGGTGCCGCCGCTGTGCCGATGGGCCCAGGCACCCACTGAACCAAGCAATCCAGGTGGAGCGAGGGAGGGAGATTTGCCCGAGCCCGCAGCCGTGCAATCTGGCGATGCCCCTCGCGTGCTCATCGTCGATGATGACGATGCGCTGCGAGAGACATTGGGCGATATCGCCGCCCAGGAGGGTTTTGAGGTGGAAACTCTCGGTGAAGGCGCGGGGTTCATGGAAGCCGTGGCCCGGTTCCGTCCCGATCGCATTGTCATGGACCTTTCGATCCCCGATCACGATGGTATTGAACTCTTGAAAGCGTTGGCCGGCACACGGTGTGAGACGCCAATCGTTCTCGTCAGTTCCCACCCCCAGTCCATATTGAAAAATGCGCGAGATCTGGGCAGAGCTCTTGGGCTCGTCGTTTGCGCGGTCCTGCAGAAACCGTTTCCTGCCGCCGATTTTCTCGCCGCCATTCAAACGTCTTAACCCGGTCGACCATCCGCTTGGCGCGATGCGATGGCGCGCCGCCCCTGGGCGGGTGTGGCGCATGGCGGAACCGAGATGCTATGCTTATATAAAGCGATCGGAAATCTAATTCGGAGGACGCCATGGCCATTCCCGTACAGATCACCTTTCGCGACATAGATCATTCCGATGCCATCGAGGCGCGTATCTTCGAACGGGTCAAGCGGTTGGAGAAATTCGCCGCCCGCGCGACCGGATTGCATGTCACCCTGGCGGCGCCCCACCAAAGCGGCCATAAGGGGCAGATCTACCAGTTCACCCTGGAACTCCTGATGCCCAAGGGCGATATCGTCGTCAAGCAGGGCGACACGCGGAATCATGCCCATGAAGACGTCTATGTCGCCATGCGGGATGCATTCGCCGCACTGGAACGCCGGGTCCATGATCATATCGAGAAACGGGGGCCGTGAGCCCCGCTTGCGACACACGCTGAAGGCTGCCGCCGATGGCCCTTCCCCGTAACCTGATCAAGCCGCGCCCCAAGGCGCCCGGCGCCCGCGTCACCGCGGTGCTGGGCCCCACCAATACGGGCAAGACCTATCTCGCTATTGAGCGGATGATGGGCCATCCATCGGGCATGATGGGGTTTCCGCTGCGCCTGCTTGCGCGGGAGAACTACGACCGGGTGGCGGCGATCAAGGGTGCCGAAAAGGTGGCCCTGGTCACCGGGGAAGAGAAGATCATCCCGGCCAATCCCAGCTATTTCCTGTGCACCGTGGAATCCATGCCGCTGGGGCGGGAGGTGGCGTTCCTCGCCATCGACGAGGTGCAGCTTGCCGCCGATCAGGACCGCGGCCATGTCTTTACCGACCGCATCCTCCATGCGCGGGGTTTCAACGAAACCATGCTGCTGGGCTCCGATATCATGGTGCCGATGATCAAGCGCCTGGTGCCGGACTACGAATTCATCTCCCGTCCCAGGTTCTCGCGCCTGTCCTACGCCGGCACCGACAAGATCACCCGCCTGCCGCCGCGTAGCGCCGTGGTGGCGTTCTCCGCCGCAGGCGTCTACGGCATCGCCGAGCTCCTACGCCGCCAGAGAGGCGGTGCCGCGGTGGTCATGGGGGCACTCAGCCCGCGCACGCGGAACGCCCAGGTGGAGATGTTCCAGAGCGGCGAAGTGGACTACCTGGTTGCCACCGACGCCATTGGCATGGGCCTCAACATGGACGTGAGCCACGTCGCCTTCGGCGAGTTGCGCAAATTCGACGGCCGGGCGCGACGGCATCTGACGGCCGCGGAACTGGGCCAGATCGCCGGCCGCGCAGGAAGGCACATGGCGGATGGGACCTTCGGCACCACGGCGGAAGCCGGGCCGCTGACGCCGGAACTGGTGGAGGCCATCGAAAGCCACATCTTCGAGCAGGTCCAGACCATCTATTGGCGCAATTCGGAGTTGCCCTTCGCCCATCTGCAGGCACTGATCAATGCCCTGGAGGCTCCGGCCCCGGTGCCCGGGCTGGTGCCGGTGCGCCATGGCCCGGATCATCTCGCCCTCAAGGCGCTGGCCCAGGAGACCGACATCGCCCAGGCGGCGATATCAGCCGATCGGGTGCGGCTCCTTTGGGAAGTATGCCAGGTTCCTGATTTCCGGGGCCGTGCCGGGCCCCAGCACGCCCGCTTCCTGGGCGCTGTGTTCCGCCGTTTGGTGGTGGGCGATGCGTTGCCCGACGATTGGATCGCGCGCAATATCGACCGTCTGGATCGGGCCGACGGCGATATCGAGACCTTGACCGGGCGCATCGACCAGATCCGCACTTGGACCTACATCGCGCACCGCGCCGACTGGACCCGTGACACCGCCGCCTGGCAGGCCCGTACCCGCGCGGTGGAAGATAAGCTGTCCGACGCCCTGCATGACCGGCTGACCCAGCGCTTCGTGGACCGGCGCACGACGGCACTGGTCAAGGGGCTGCGCGGCGCCGATACGCTTGTGGCAGATGTCGATGCAGAGGGTTCGGTGGCTGTCGAAGGACATGTGGTCGGCCGGCTTGAGGGGCTGCGGTTCCACGCCGCCGCGGCGGAGGGCGGTGGCGAGGTCGCGCGCAAGGCCATGCAGAATGCGGCGCTCCGCGCGCTGCGACCGGAGATCCGCACGCGCCTCCGTGCCATCACCGACGCCGGATCGCCCGACTTGGCGCTCGGCGGAGATGGCACCATCATTTGGCGCGGCGCGGCCATCGCCCGGCTGATCGCGGCCCGTCACCCGCTTCGACCGGCGGTGCGGGTGCTTGCCAGTGACCTGCTCGACCGCCATCAGGAAGATCGGCTCCGCCAGACCTTGGAGTCTTGGATCGAGGGCACCATCGGCCGCATCCTCGGGCCGTTGATCGCGGCCCACCGGGCGGCCGATGATCGGACCTTGCCCGGGCCGGTGAGAGGGATCCTCTATCAACTGGCGGAGCAGCTTGGGGCGGTCCCGCGCCGGGCGGTGGAGGGCCTGACCCGCGAGTTGGATGCCGCGGGCCGCAAGGCGCTCGCCCGGGCCGGCGCCCGGTTGGGGACGGAAACGGTGTTCCTTGATCGGATCGGCGAGAGACAAGCCGTGCGCCTGCGCGCCATCCTCTGGTGCGTTTGGACAGGCCTCGACGGGGCTGAGGCGACAGAGCGCGCGGAAGAAATGGCGGGCGCCAACGCCGGCCTTGCGCGCCGGTCCGACTGGCCGGAGGCGTTTTACCGCGCCTGCGGCTATGCGCCGCTGGGGGCCCGCGCCATCGCCTGTCCCCGCGCCGAGGCCCTGGCGGCGTTGGCCCGCAAGCTGGCCCGCCAGGGGGCGTTCTCGCCCACCCGGGAACTGCGCCGCCTGGCAGGGGGCAGCATCGAGGATCTGGTGGGCATCCTGCTGGCGCTGGGCTTTAAGGCCGAGGAAGGGCCCGAAGGGGTGGGGTTCGCGCCGGGGCGGCGGCGAACTGGACCGAAACGCAAGAAGGGTGCGGTGCGCAGGGCGGCGCCGGCGCGCAAGCGGGCCGATGCCGCTTCGCCCTTTGCCAAGCTGCGCGACCTCAAGCCGAATTCGGGCCCGGACCGGCGGGGGCGCTAGGGCATGACCAATGGAGGGCTCCGGGTCGACAAGTGGCTGTGGCACGCCCGCTTCTTCAAGAGCCGTTCGCTTGCCCAGCGGCTGTTGGATGAGGGCCGGCTCAGAATCAACGGCAACCGGGTCACCAAGTCCCATGCCCTGGTTTCGCCCGGGGACGTTCTGACCTTTCCCAAGGGACCGGATGTCCGGGTGGTGCGGGTCGCGGCGCTCGGTACCCGGCGGGGGCCGGCCAGCGAGGCCGTCGCCCTTTATGAGGATCTCGCGCCGGTTCAACGCGGACGGCGGTCTAAAGCGCCGCCACCGCCCGCCAAGCGCGAACCCGGCAGCGGTCGGCCGACCAAGTCCGAACGCCGCGCAACCGACCGACTGAAGGGCCTTTGACGGGCGCTCGAGCCCGCCTTTTGCGGCCGCCCCGCAGGCTTGCCGTGGCGCGCGGCCTATGATACCCAGAACCGCCATGATCAACCGGATCAAGACGTTATTGGCGGGCGAGGGCGCCCGGAAGGCCTCCGTTTCGGAAACTCACGCCGAAAATGAGGTGCAGCTGGCAGCGGCGGCGCTGCTGGTCGAAGCCGCGTGGCAGGATGAAACCTTCGATGGCGCAGAGCGCGCCCGCGTTCTGGACCTGGTCCGCGCGCGGTTCGATCTGACGGCGGAAGAGGCGGAAACTCTGTTGGCCGCTGCCGAGAAGTCGGTCGAAGGCTCGACCCAGATCTTGACCTTCACCCGCACCATCAAGGACCGCTTCACGCCCGAGGAACGGATCGAAATGGTTGAAATGCTTTGGCAAGTGGTATACGCGGACGGCGTGCTTCATGATCATGAAGCCGCGTTGATGCGCCAGATCGGCGGATTGGTTTACGTCAGTGACCGGG